>NZ_JAZDWZ010000010.1:0-38519 GCF_036350065.1 Mycoplasmopsis ciconiae
AACTCTCGAAAAAATTGACTGTCATGTTTTGTATATCTAGTTTTCAAAGAACATAGTGCTGTCATCTTTGTGCAGCTAAATTATTCTAGCACGATTTTTATTTATTTTTCAAAATTTTTTTATTTTTTTATTTTATCGATATTTTAACGAAGGACGTTTTACATAAAAAACAAAAATTTAGGCTTCTTACAGAATAACGATCATACCATAAATTTGTTTTGTATATTGATTTATTAATTTATTTTAAAAGCGTTAATAAAAAAGACAGCTTTTTAAGCCATCTTATATTATAAATTTTTTATAAAGTTTCAGTCAATTGATCAACTTGTTCTTTGGTTAAAGTTTTATTATCTTTAAAAAGATCAATTGCGTTTTTATTAGTTTCTATATTAGATGTAATGATATTCTTTATATTTTTAATATTCAAAAAAGACTGAATACTTATTAAAAAAGTAATAATAAATGTAATTATAGAAATAGATATAAATAAGGCTAATGTCTCTTGAGGAAATGCATTAAAACGTATGGCAAAAAGGTTTAATAAAACTGTTGCAGCCGCTATTAATAAAGTTAATAAGCTGCTAAAAACAAAAATACCTCTGCTCACAATATATTTACGCTTAGATATAGAATCTAAATCGGATATTTTAATCGATAATTTATTATTAATTTTTTTCATTTGGGACCTCTTTTAATAATTTACTTAGCAGGCTCACTTAAATAAAGTTGCTCTCTTTGATATCTATCAATATTTAATATAAATTCTAATCTTTTAAAAAGGGTATAGTCTTTATCTATTTTTGATAAACCAGAATAATAAAATAAGTCAGATTGATAAAGGATATATTCAAATCTAATTTTTTTTAATCTATTTTTATTAAGTTCAAAATTTTGATTGATTACAAAAAAAGAAATTAATCCTGTTATTAAACTCGATACAGCGCTAATAAAAGTAATAATAATAACAAAAGAATTGCTTTCATTTAAAAAAGATCTATAAGGATTCTCACCAGAAAACCCCTTAACAGTACCAGCTAAAAATCAAGTTGTCAAAATTCCAGTTAAAAGAGCTGCGGATATTGTTAAAAAATTTAACACGTAATAAAGCACACCATACACATAAACATTTCTAGATACTTTTTTCTTAGTATCTAAATAAAATTTATAGCTTGATTTTTGAATCATTATTTCCCTTTCTGTAATTGCTCTTTAACAATATCAGCTACAACAATTTTACTTTTTCGTTTTAGCTTTGTATAAAGTATGTTGATATATTGGTCTAATTCTTCTTCTGTGATCACATTAGATTGATACTTTATATATAAATCTAGTAAAGTATTTTGTATTTTTTTATACTTTACATCACGCATATTTTTTTTATAAACTTCTATAAAGATTGTTAAGAAAAAGTTTGATAGTATGAATGAAACCAAAACAATCAACAAATAAAAAGAGCTTTTTGAAATATTTTGATCTTTTTTGTCTTCTAATAATCTTACAAGTATGACTAATGTAGTTACAGCGATAGCTACAACTGTCAAATTTAATAAAGTAATGATTAAACTTAAAAGCCTGTCAAAAATCTGGACTCTTTTTAGTCTTTTTTCATCTTGTTTAATTTTTTTAACCAAAGCTTCAATTATTTTATCCATATTTAAATTATATTATAAAAATAATATTTTTATAATAAAAACAATTTTGAAAATTAAAAAAAATACATCTTTCGATGTATTAGGCCAAAATGATATGGAGCGAGTGAAGGGAATCGAACCCTCACAGTCAGCTTGGAAGGCTGAAGTTCTACCATTAAACTACACTCGCGTTTGTTGCTTAATAATTATAGCACACTTTTTAAAGTAACAAAAATATTTTTTTTATTTTTTTCCTTTTTTTCAAATGAGATTTAAAAAGCAAGACAATTATATATTAAACAATATAAAATTTTAAAAAAATTATTTAAAAGTGTTGGAGTTTTATGAAAACATAATTAAAGTTTTATTGAAAACCTTATTTATAATTTTTATAATTATTATGGTTCCTTTCTTTTTTGTACACAATTTAACTACGGAACCACTTAAAGATCGATGCTTGCGATAAGCATCGTCTTTTTTTAAAAGACAATCTTTAAGATTGATTGATATTTTTAAATATTATGAAAAATAATATCAGCAATAACTTCAAAAGTTATAATTTATATTATTAATATATAAATAAAAATTAAACTTTGATGAAAAAAATCAATAAATATTAATTGATTAAAACATCTACACAAATAGAATAATCTTTTAAAATTGATTAATCAATATTTTGAAAATTTTTTTGATGCTTGGTTAATTTGTGCTAAAATAATCTAGCAAGCGACATAAATAAAAAATATAAATAAAAAAATATTTTAAAATTATTTTTTTATGTTATAATAGTTTAGCAAGCAAGTTGCCCAGGTGGCGGAATAGGTAGACGCAAGGGACTTAAAATCCCTCGGTAGCAATACTGTGCTGGTTCAAGTCCAGTCCTGGGCACCAAAATTAATGCGCTCTTAGCTCAGCAGGTAGAGCAAATGGCTTTTAACCATTGGGTCAGAGGTTCGAATCCTCTAGAGCGTACCATTTCATCTATATGACCAAAAAACACTTCGGTGTTTTTTTTTTTTTTTTTTTGTTATAACACAATTGAAACTATTGCTCAACAAAGTTTATTATTATATAAAGAGAAATAATAATATAAAAAGTGGAATATTTCCATATATTCAGCAAAAGTTTTTTAATTATGATAGAATAAAAACATGAAAAAGAGTAAGAAATTTAATTTATTTTTAAGTATGGGTGTTGTTACCACAATTGTAACTTCACCTCTAATTGCACTTTCTTGTGCACAAAAAGTACAAGATAAAAAAGATGGAGAAGAAAATAAAACACCTACACAAACACAAAATCCTTCTACAAACGAACAAACACAAGCGCAAAATCCTTCTGCTAGTGTGGAAGAAAAACAGCAAAATACTACTGCAGAAAATAACGCAACTGTTTCTGAAAACGAAAACCAACATTTACAACTTATTAGAGATAACTTAAGCGATCTTCTAGATCAAGTTGAAAGTGCAAAAACAAGAGATTGAAAAGATGTTAGAATCGTTATAAAAGAAGATGGATTGTACACAGATGACAATTATAATGAAAAAAACGGTTCAAATATTAAAGGTCTTCAAATTTATAAATTTAAAGATGGATTTAATTCAACTAAAATATCTGAAAAAGAACGTTCAAATTCAAAAAGCTATGAATATCTTAAAACTCCATTTGAGTATTTAAGTGAACAATCTAAAGTAAAATTAGTGATCCAATACGCATACGATTCTAAAGATTATAAAATAGAACTTGTTTTGGATAACAAAACTGCACCACAATCTCAAAACGAAACTCAAACTGAATCAGAAAATACAGAAACTGATAAACCAAAACCAGCTCCAGAGCAATCACTTGATGCTACAGCTACAAAATTAGACGAGTTACTTGCTAATGGAACATTGGTGACAATAACTCTTCCGGCACAAATATATGAACAAATAAGTGAAAATAACACTAAATACCACTTAAGATTAGATAAACTTGAAATAAGATCTAATGACAAAAATGATAAACCTATTAAAATAACAGAATATGTTCAATATGCCGCAGATGCTGATGCACTACAAGAATTTTCTAAATCATATGCTATGGATCATTATGCAATAAGAACAACTATTACCAATTCAAACGCTAGAAAAATGTCTATTTTAAAAGATGAAAATGGTAAAGTTTATGTAGAGGCTAGAATTTCATTTATTGATAATGCAGGAAATTGAGTCGAAGATAAAACAACAAAAACACTTCACAAAATTGTTATTAACAAACAATCATAATTTCCTAAGTTATATTGATTAATAAAAATTAACATTCGCTGAATGTTAATTTTTTATTACTTTTGTCTTAGGGTATATAAATTTAGTTGTACAAATATAACTATTTGTCCAACTCTTCTATTCTTAATTGATGTCTTCCGCCTTCGTAAGTGGTTTTTAAGTACTCATCAATCATTTCTTTAGCTTGATTAAAATTTATTTGTCTTCCGCCAAAACATAAAACATTGGCGTCGTTGTGTAATTTAGCTAAATGTGCATCTTCTACAGAAACAACTCTTGCGGCTCTTATGTGTTTATGTCTATTTAAAGCATAAGAAATACCTAATCCTGTGCCGCATACTGCCACACCAAAATCAGGATGTCTGCTGTCTACATATTCAGCCAATTCTTTACCTTTTTCAGCATATGAAACAGATGCATTATCAGTATTTGGTCCTAAATCAACTGTGTCATAGCCTAATTCAGTTAAATAATCCTTAATTTCTTCCTTTAACTTAAAACCTGCATGGTCACTAGCTAAAGCAACAATTTTTTTCATAATATCTCCAAAATAAATAAAGTGTAATTAAATTATAACACCTTAAACAAAAACGAGCAAATGCAATTTATACATACTTGAATAGTCCAAAAATAGTTTTTTTTAAGTCTATTTTTATAAAATAACACAAATATTATTGATGAAACAAATAGACATAAAAGATTGTATGCTAGTTAACTTAGCTATTTTTATAAAAAAAGTGCACAAAGTTAAAATTGATATTTTCGAATTAAAAGCAAAGGTTCAATACAACGACGAAGGTATAAGTATTTCACAAATTAAGCAGCTTAGTCATTTTTATAAACTACAAATTAATACATATAAATTAGATTTTAAAGACTTGTTTGTAATTGATAAAGATCAGTTTCCTTTTGTTGCTTTAATAGAAGATAAACAAATATTGCATTCGATTATCATTAAAAAAATTGTTAAAAACAAAATTTATATTTTTGATCCTTTACTAGGAAATTGCGTCTATGATTCAGATAAATTTAAAAGTGTTTTTGCCGGAATTGTGATCCAGATAACTAAAAACGGTGATTTTCTGGGCGAAAATAAATATAAAGATTTTATTTTTAATTTTAGTTATGTTTATTTATTGTTTTTAGTTGTTGCCTTAATAATTAATTTTATTAGTCCCTTTATTGTTAAATTAAGCGTTGAAAAATTAAATGTCTCGGCATTTAAAAGTATATTTTTTAGTGTTTTGGTTTTATTTTTGTGAATAAAATCAGTTCTTATATTTTCGAAAGTATTGCTAATTTATTTGTAAATAAGATTATTATTGATGCAAGCTTAAATTTTAAGCAAAAAATAATTAATGAAATAATTTTAGGATCAATAAATATTAACCAAAAATACGATAACACAAATTTATTGATCAAATTCAATTCATTTTTTAGTGTTTTTAATTTCCAAAAAACTTTTTTACCTAATGTTTTTATAAGCGTGTTTTCGTTAATTGCATCAATTATGTTTCTGTTTTATTTTAATTATTATTTAACCTTATTGATACTTATTAGTGGAATTATTTATTTGACAATAAGTTACACAAGTTCTTTTTTAAAAGAAAAAATAACTAAAATCTCAACAATTAATTTCCAAGAACACACAAACTTAACCATAGATATAATCAACACTTTCAAAACACACCAATCTCATTTATTTAAAAAATATTTCATTGACGAATATCAAAAAAGTAAAATATCCAATCAAAAAGTAATGCTAAAAAACACATACATTAATACACTTGAGTTATTTAGTAAGTTTTTCTTAGAGGTTATCCCATATTTTGTTTTATTTATGGGTGTATATTTAAGTTGGAAAGGAGATTTTGGTCTTAGTGATATTATCTTTTTTAGCGCTACAATTTCTTTTTTTATGAACCCACTAAAAAATTTTTGAACGCTCTTAAATGCATCAAAAGAGTTTAAAATTAATTATTTTTATTATTTATCACTTGTGAGTGAGTTACAACATAGACAGAAACTTTTTATGCTTGAAAAAAGCATTAAAAGTTTTGAAATTAAATATTTGGGAATAAATAACAATACACTTAATATCGATTATTTCATTTTAAATAACAATGTAATTTTAAAAGGTAAAAATGGAATAGGAAAGAGTTCTTTTTTAATGGCACTAACAAACAAAAACAATATTAACAGTGGAAAAATTTATATCGATAATCAACCGCACAATAGTTTTCCACAAAATTATCTATATAACACAATTTATTTACACACTAGTGAATGGATACCTTCTATGAGTGTTAAACAATATCTAAATTTAGACAACAAAAAGAACAAAAAGATTTTTTATCAAAATTATAAAAAGTACGATTTACATTATGTTTTTGATTTTTTAAACTTACACATAAATACTTTTATGTTTAATAATGCACAAAATTTATCTAAAGGACAACGTCATTTTGTCCAACTTTTAAGATTGTTTACGCAAAAATTTGATTTTATATATTTGGATGAGATTTTCGAAAATATTGATAAGCGTATTAGTGAATTTTTAATTTTGTGCATAAAAGATTACCAAAATGAAGCCAAATTTATTGAAATTAGCCACAATAACATATATGTAAATCCTAATGCTAGTGTAATTAACTTAGAAAATGCTTAAAAAATATTTTTTTATTTATTTTGCTTTGTTTGTGTGTATTTTAATTTTATGCATTGGGCTTTATTTTATATTTACACTTAAATTTAAAAATACTTACTACACATATATTTCACAAGAAAAAAATTTATATTTAGGTACTCTAAAAACCAAAGTTAAAGAAAAAGATATATATTTAATATTTGCAGATTTTCCTAATTCACCTGCGCAAAAGGTAAATATAAAAAATATACAAAGTAATATTTTTGAATTTGTGTTTTATAACGACTTATCTGCAGATATAGATAAACATAAATATCTTAAAGTAATCATAATTGATGAGGATATCTCGTTTATAGAGTGGATTAAGACAATTTTTAAATAAAAATAATTTATAATTTTAAATATGAAATTTAAAATTAATATAGAAAATAACACTAAAGAAAAATTTTTGTTCACAAGTGATTTTAAAAACACACTCAAAGCCTTAGCTAAAGTTTTTGATATTAACAAAGATCTTGAAGTAGATGTGATGATTGTGGATAACAAAACAATTCAAAAATTAAATAAAGAATATCGCCAAAAAGACTATGCCACAGATATATTAAGTTTTGGTTTTGATGATTTTCAAATGTATGAAAAACTACCATTTATTCATTTGGGTGAATTAATCATAAGCGATGAAAAAGTCAAGCAACAAGCCTTGGAATTTAACCATTCCTTAAGAAGAGAATATTGTTATTTATTCGCACATGGGTTAGTTCATTTACTTGGTTATGATCACGAAATCGAAGATGAAAGAGTTGTTATGAACGGATTTGTTGACAAAATTATGGAAGAAGTAAAAATTTTTAGAGAGGATTAAAAATGGAATTCAAAAAATTACAAGCGTTATTAGAAAATTCATATGCACCCTATTCAAAATTTCCTGTAGCTGCTATAGCTATTGATCAAAGCGGTAAAGAGTATTATGGTGTTAATGTCGAAAACTCAGCTTATCCTTCTGGATTATGTGCTGAAAGAAGTGCTTTGTTTGGATCGGTAGCTTACGGAGCAAAGGTTGGTTCTTTTAAAGAAATTCATATTATTTCTAAGTTAAACGACACAGTTATAAGTCCTTGTGCTGGTTGCAGACAAGTGATAACAGAATTTATGCCAGATGATGCTAAAATCTATCAATATTCTTATGATGGTAAGCAAATTAGAGTAAATAGCGTAAAAGAAATTGTACCTTTTGCTGTAAGGTCAGAGGATTTATTTAAATAATGCAACAAACAAAGAAAAAAATTTGTTTTATAGCTATTTTAGGAAGACCTAATGTCGGTAAAAGTAGCTTGATGAACCAAATTGTTAATTACAATGTTTCGATAGTGACAAACACACCACAAACTACAAGAGACCAAATAGCCGCAATTTACAATGACGAAGAATATCAATTAATTTTTATTGATACACCTGGAATTCACAAGCCACTTAACAAATTAGGAGAAGCGTTAAATAAAAATGCTTTACAAACTATCTCAGAAACAGATTTAGTCTTGTTTTTAACTCCTGCTGACGAAAAATTAGGAAAAGGTGATTTGTATATTCTTGAACAAATTCAAAAAATTGAAAACAAAATTGCAGTTATTTCTAAAATCGATAAAATTAACGACATTAATTTGATTACACAAAAAATCGAAGATCTCTCACATTATAATTTCAAAATGATAACAAGTGTTTCAGTCAATAAACATAAATCTGTTGAGGATTTAATTAACATTTTAAAAGAAAATGCATACGAAGATTTAGCTTATTATGATGATGATTATATAACCGATAAAAGTATGAGGTTTTTAGCCAAAGAAATAATTCGTGAAAGCGCTATTAACTCCTTATACGAAGAATTGCCACACTCAATAGCTGTTGAGGTTAGTGATTTTGAAGAAGAAAGTGAAGATCAAATCAACATTAGAGCTGTAATATACGTCAAAAAGGATTCTCAAAAGGGAATGGTTATTGGTGTTAACGGGCAAAAAATAAAACAAATAGGTAAATTAGCTAGATTGAAAATGCAACAGCAATTTGATACTCACGTATATTTAGAGTTAAAAGTAAAAGTTGCTAAAAAATGAGTTGATGATGAAAAACAACTAAAACGGTTTGGATATTAAATGATCAAAGCTGTTTGAATAATGGATCAAAAAAACAATATTGATTTTAGTAACACTCCGAAATTCGATTCTGTTTCGTACTATAATTTTTTGAATGAGAAACTAAAAAATAAAATTATTCTTGTTTCTCAAAAAACATACGAAGACAATAAATTAGATTTTGATAACTTTAGCGTTTTTGTCCATATTAATAATTTTCAAAATTTGAGTAGAAATTCCAAACAAAACGTTAAATACATAAGTAATGTGTATAACGTAATTAGTCACTATCGTAACAAAAGTGATAAAGATTTATATATCGTTGATAATGATTTTATATTACTAAAATACATCCCTTACGTTGATAGAGCGCTAATTTGTATGTCGAATGTGAATTTTATAAAATCCAAAAAATTTGATGATGATTATCTAAATTGATTCAAAATACAAGATATAAAAAACCTAAAAACCTTTAATCTTTTGCTTTGCCAAAGAAGATAAAAAAATACTGGTACCCACCAGTATTTTTTAAAAATTATTTTTTAAGATTGTAGAATGCACTTCTACCTTTATAAGCAGAAACTGATCCTAATTCTTCTTCAATAGCTAATAAACGGTTGTATTTAGCAATACGGTCTGTTCTTGACATAGAACCTGTCTTAATTTGACCTGTGTTTAAAGCAACAGCGATATCAGCGATTGTTGTATCTTCTGTTTCTCCTGAACGGTGTGAAACAACAGCTGTCATATTAGCTTTTTGAGCCATTTGGATAGCTTCTAAAGTTTCTGTTAATGAACCAATTTGGTTAACTTTAATTAAAATTGCGTTCATTGCTTTTTCTTCAATAGCACGTTTTAAAATTTTTGTGTTTGTAACTGTTAAGTCATCACCAACAATTTGTAAACGATCACCCATTTTAGCTGTGAATTTTTCAAATCCAGCTCAATCACCTTCAGCAAATCCATCTTCAATAGAAATAATTGGGTATTTATTTACTAATGACTCTAAATAATTTACCATTTCATCTGTTGTGAATGTTAATTTAACATCTGTTAAGTGTTCAAAACCTGGTTTTTTGCTTTCGATAGCTTCTTTTAATTTACCAAATGTATAAACACCATTTTCGTATAATTCACTTGAAGCACAGTCCATAGCGATAGCAACAGCTTTTTCACCACTTGTTGCAGGTGTGTAACCTGCAGCTTTAATAGCTTCAACTAAGAAGTCTAAAGCTTCTTCGTGAGATTTAAAGTTAGGAGCAAATCCACCTTCGTCCCCAACTTGAACTCCGTGTCCAGCTTTTTTAAGTAATTTAGCTAAATTGTGGAAAACGAAGTTAGCCATTTGCATAGCTTCTCTAAATGATTTAGCACCTACAGGCATAATCATGAATTCTTGGAAGTCAACTGTGTTTGAAGCGTGTTCTCCACCATTAATAACATTTAACATTGGAACTGGTAATTCGTGTCCGTTAAATCCACCGATGTATTTGTATAATGGAATTTGTAATTCATTAGCAGCGGCTCTAGCAACAGCTAAAGAAACTCCTAAAATAGCGTTTGCTCCAAAGTTTTCTTTGTTTTCTGTTCCATCTAATTCAATCATTTTGTAATCAATTTGACGTTGGTCAGTTACTTCCATACCAATAATGTGTGGAGCGATATCGTAGTTAACGTGATCAACAGCTAACATAACACCTTTACCACCAAATCAGTTTGATTCATATTTTGAACCTTTATCTCTTAATTCTAAAGCTTCTCTGGTTCCTGTTGAGGCACCTGAAGGAACCATAGCTGATCCGTAAGCACCAGCTTCTGTATATACTTCAACTTGAACTGTTGGGTTACCACGTGAGTCTAATACTTCACGCCCGTGAATTTTAATAATTGCTGACATTTTTCTCCTTATTTATAATGTGTTATTGTTTTAATTATATCATTATTAAAAATAATATATTTTTGGCTAAAATCATATAAATTTATTTGTGTAAATATTCCATATTTTAAAACACTTTATTTTCCAAAATAGGTTAAATAAAAATTAACACCAATTAATGTTAATTTTTATCATGTTTTAATATTATTTTTTATCTCATTGATATTTTTGTAATAATTCAACAACTTGCTCTGGAGTTGGTTCGTAAGTTCCAAAAAGTCTTTTTAAATAACTTCCGTGAGCTATGTGACCACCAATTAAAATATATGAAGATGATCAATCTTTAGATTCTCACTTGTTTGTTTTATTGTTATAGAATTTTTCTTTGATACTTAAATCTAAATTACCATATAAATCACGCGGTCCATCTTGCGATTTAAATAATGTATCATTTGTTAATTGGTAGTTATTTGATGCTTCATTACTTCTTGTGAAGTTATCGTTAAAATCATTGATATCGTCCCCTAACTTCATAACTACTCTAAAATCTATTGGGTTGTTATCGTTATTTACATCCAATGAATTATCATTAACATAATTCATTCTATCTTCTTTATTTGTTCTTGAAGCTGTTGATGTAGTTCATGGTTTAAAGTTTTTGTTCTTTTTATTATCTAAAGAAACACCATTTAATCACCATGAAAAATCTGGCATGTATTTTTCATCAAGTCCTAATGCGATTAAATTCTGTTTTGTCGCTTCTTTACCATTTTCTTGCTCTCTATTAGAATTAAACATTACAACTCCACCGTTATTTCAAACGTGTTTAATAAATTCTATAGCTCCAGCTAATATGTCTGATTTTTTATCTAAAACGAATGAATGAATTCTTTCTTTGAATGGCTCATTATTGTGTTTTTTTACAAATGAAGCGTTATTAAATTTGTAATTATTTACAACTGTTTCATCAATATCCATAAAAACAACAGGAATGTATTTTCCTTTTTCAGGTTTGGTTACAACGACGGAGTCTTCAGTAACTTTAACATTATTTTTTGAAATTGATTCTTGCGAACTCATAACATTGAAAGCGTGTTTAGCTAATGAATATTCTGTTAAGGTCATAGCTATTTTTTCTGGAGCAAAACTATTTCAAGCATTACCCAAACCGAATAAATAGCTTTTTGAAGCTTCTTTAGCTTTTTCTAATTCTTTAGTTTTATTATCTAATTGGGATTCAAGATTGGAAATTTTATCATTTAATTCTTTTTCTTTACTTGTATCTTGGCATGATAAAGATAAAAAGGGGATTATAGCTGTCGAAGCTAATGATGATGTTAATAAAATATTTTTTAATTTCATTTTTCTCCTACATTATAAAAGTTATTTAAATTTTATTGTATTATTTAGCCAAATTATAAAAGTAATTAATTTGGTTTTTAAATTTCATAATTTATGGAATTTTTTCAATACTTAGTATCAAAAAAGCGGATAATAATTTCCGCTTTTTTGCTACCTTTGAGACTTATCATAAGGTATTCCTGCCGCCGCAGGAGCAAATGAATTTTTACTTTGGAAAGTTATTAAAATTAAGGTAATTAAATATGGTAACCCTTTTAATAATGTTTTATAAGGTTCATAAACTTCACCAAAAATAATAATTCCGTATGTTGCTAATGAAATTAGTAAAGAGAATAACAATCCCACAATAACAGAAATTGAAATTCTTCATCTAGAAGTAATCATAATCGCTAAAGCAATATATCCAAGTCCATCAACGTCTTTAGTTGAAGAAAATACAGTTGGAGAAGATTGAGCAAAAATAGTTCCACCTACTCCAGCAATAATTCCAGCTAGAATTACCCCTTGTCATTTTTTAGCATTAACATTAATTCCTGCAACATCAGCTGCTTGTGGGTTTTCACCTATTGCTCTAAATCTTAAACCTCATCTTGTTTTTCTTAGTGCGAATCAACACACAAATCCTATAACTACAGATAAAAAGACTTTAAGAGATACTAAATTCTTAAAACTTCCGCTGTAAGTGTTTCACGCTAATTCACCTTTAAAAGGTAAAGTAACAGAAGATGCTCTTTGGAAAGTTATAAAGAAAATAATTAAAATTCCTGTTATACCAGCAGATAAAATATTAAGAGCAAAACCTGAAATAGTTTGTTCAGATTTTAATTTTATTGTTGCAAAACCAAATAGCAACGCAAAAATACCCGATGATAATGAAGAAAGAATTACTATTGGTATTTGGTATCAAGGATTTAAACCTTCATTTTTGTCATATTCAATAAATGAACCAAATAAAATTGAAAAAGCAAAATAACTAATAGCACCAAAAACTAAAAATCCATTAATCGCAATATTAACAATCCCAACCCGTTCAGAAAAAATACCTGAGATTGTCCCTAAAAAGACTATGCCGAAGTATAAAACAGCATAATTTAATACTATAGCAATTTCCATTATTCTTGAACCTCTTTTACTGCTGATGGGATTAATTTATGAAAGTATTTATTAGTTAAATTTTTGTATAAATATTCTTTAAAGATTTTATATTGTTTTTTCTTGTCACTTTTTATGGATTTATACTTGTTTTTAAGCTCTTTATATATTCCTAAACCTTTGTCATACATAAGTTGATTAAACTCGATTCTCTGCTTAGATATTTGTGAGTAAATATCTATTGTTTGCTGTGAATCGGTGGTTTTAGTTTGTTTTATAAGAGCATTAACTTTTTTAAGGTATTCAGTTTGTTCTTTTTTGATTTTAAATTTTACTTTTATCTCTTTAAAATAGGCTTTAACAACTTTAAATCTTTCTTTTCTTATATATTTAAGATTACTTATATGATAAGTTTTAAAATTCAATCAATACTCACCATTTGTAAAAAATAGTGAATACTTAAATATACTTCTTAATGGTCTAAATTTATAAAACATAAGCGAAAGTGCGGCCATAAAAATAATTAAACCAGTTAATAAAGCGAAGAAATTAGAATCTACACTCTCACTTCCTTTTTTAAGGGCAAATGATGTTTGTCCATTGTAAATAACCGCATAAAGACCTGAAGCAAATAAACTTCCAATTGGACTATTTAATGCAATCAAGGCTATAGCAATACCTTCAAAAGAAATTCCTAGTGGACTTGATTGACCATCAACTTTTTTAGAGTAAATTATATAGTAGTAAAATCCAGCTAACCCCGAAAGAGCTCCTGAAATAGCCATGACCAAAACAACAATTAATTTTTCGTTAATTCCAACGTATTTTGCGTTTGATTTATTTAATCCGACCATTTTTAATTTATATCCTATTGATGTTTTAGAATACACGAATCAAAAAATGATAGCCATTAAAATAACCAAAGCAACACCAAAATAAATAAATACATTAACCACTGATGATTCAATAAAAATTGATATAGTTCCGTTTAAGGCACTAAAATACTTATTAGGGTTAACTGTACCATCGTTAGGGATTAAAACATAGTTTGATCTTGTAAAAAGTCAAGCTGAAATAAAGATCATTATTCAGTTAAGAAAAATTGTTGAGATAACTTCATGTACATTGAAAAAAGCTTTTAAAAATCCAGAAATAGCTCCTAAGAGCATTCCGCCCATTATGAAAACAAAAAACATTGCGACTAAATAAGCTAAACTTATTTCTGAAAAATTTGCTCTATTTAATATTAATATTGCAAAAAATAATATCGCTGGTAAAAGCATTTGGCCTTGCGCACCGATATTAAACAAACCGGATTTAAAACTAATAACAATAGCTAATCCTGAAAAACCAAAAAATACAAATAGTATAAGGAAGTTTTTAATTATTCTTGCTGTGGTTCTTGAGCCAACACCAAAAGCCCCTTCAAATAAGTAAGTAACAAAACTAAAAATATTTGTATTTTGAGGAGCAACACCTGTAGTACCTTTTATTCAATAAATAATTGAAGCGATTAGAAAACCAAAAAAGATTGCTCATAAAGAAGCATAAACTTTTTTTCTCCCTTTTTGTTTATCTTCAAGTGTTATAAAAGAAGATAAAGTGGAAGGTAATTTCTTTATATTAAATGTCACTGATTACCTCCTGTTTTTTACTTGCCATATAAACCCCAATTTCTTTTCTTGTGATATTATCAGCTGTTTTAATAGCAACTATTTCACCACCATTAATAACAGCAATTCTATCAGCAAGCGCAAACACTTCATCTAACTCATAGGAAATAAGTAAAATTGCTTTACCATCTTTTTTCTCTTGAATAATTTTTTGATGGATATTTTTAATCGCACCAACATCTAAACCTCTTGTTGGTTGTAATATTAAAATAAAATCGTGTGGAGATGACATCTCTCTACCTACAATAAATTTTTGTTGGTTACCACCCGAAAGTGATCTAGCTAAAGAACTACCTTCTCTAGCACCTCTAACGTCAAAATTATCAATAATGTCAAGTGTTTCACGTTTGATAGTTTTATTTTTAAAGATTGATAAAAATTGATATTTTTTGTCTCACATTCTTCTTAATACAGTGTTTTGCGATATGGTGTAATCCAACGCTAAACCGTGTTTGTGTCTATCGCTAGGGATGTAAGATAATCCCATTTTTGAAATTTCTTTTACAGTTAAACTATTAAGATCTATAAAATCACTTTCTTGATTTAAAGATGTGATTTTTGCAAAAATAATTGGCTTTATAATTTTGTAAAAAACCATATATAAAAATAATGTTGTTAAAAATATTAACAGGATATATGTAAGAGTTTTGTCATTAAAAATTATAAAAAGAACTGATACAACAACAGTGCTTATAGCTATAAAATAACTAGCTAAATTAGGTAGTAAATTTTTTATCTTTTGTTTTGTATTTAATGTTGAAATAACATTTGCATATATTTTTTCTCTAATAAAAGTTAAAGTATTTATATAAACTAATGGCAAAATAATTGCAAAAATTCCAGCGACTAATTTGTAAGTAGGAAAATCTCCCATTAAAGTAAAAATAACTAAAACAATAGATGAAAAAATAGATACTAGCTCTAAATTTGAGACAAGATTATAAAGTTTCAGTTTTTTATTATTATTGACTTGTTGCATTATTATCAGTCTACCATTCATGTATCTTTCTCTAAATCATTCATAAAAGTATTCTTTTAGAATTAAAATGCAACTAAGAAAGGCTAAAACAGCTCCTGAAATTCCAAATAGATAGATAATGGCTTTAATATCTGGCTTTTCAATAATTCGCGGTATTGTAAATAATGTTGCTGAAATAGCAAGTAATATAAATAATGATAAAAATAAAGAAATTCTAAATATTTTTTTCGACTTATTTATTTTTTTGAATGATTTAACAACTCTATCAGTTTTTCTATAAAGAAGAGATCCTGATGAAGGTTTCATCATTCCACTAATAACATATTCTAGGTCTTTTTGCCCATTACCTTCAACACCTGCAATAGCTACTATTTCACCAGCTTTTACATCAAGAGATAAATTTTTTAATGGTTTAGAGCTAGATGTTGAAACGTTTTTTAATGATAGTATTGTCGAATTATTAGATGAATCGGTATATTCATTTCTAATAACTTGAACCTCTCCACCTACCATTAACTCCGCCATTTTTTCAACACTGACATCCGCTACATCAAAATTACCCTTAACTTCTCCATGTCTTAGAACAGTCGCTGTATCGGCTACTTCTTTTATTTCTAATAGTTTATGAGAAATAAAAATAATAGTTTTACCTTGTTGTTTAAATAACTTAAATGTATTTAATAAACCTTGAATTTCTTCATCTGTTAAAACTGCTGTAGGTTCATCAAAAATTAAAATATCTGAGTCACGATAAAGCATCTTCATAATTTCAACTTTTTGTTGAGTGGCTACAGTTTCGTTACCGGTAATATTATTTAAATCAAAATGAATATTAAAAGTTTCCTGAATTGATTTAATTTTTTTGATTGCTGGCGCATAATCAATAATACGTGTTTTAGGGTTATAAAATTCACTACCCATAACGATATTTTCTAAATTAGTATATACGTTTACTAATTTAAAATGCTGGTGAACCATACCAATACCTAAATCGTTGGCATCGTTTGGAGATTTAATAATAACATCTTTATCATTTACCTTTATATTTCCAGAATCTGGTTCATATAAACCAAATAATATAGACATTAATGTACTTTTACCAGCACCGTTCTCACCTATTAATGCGTGGATATCACCTTTTTTAACACGAAAAGAAATATGTTGATTTGCTTTTATGGTACCGAATGTTTTAGATACATCTTTGAATTCAATTGCATTTAAAATTTGTGATTTTTCCATGTCTTTCTTTTCTACATATAACAAAATAATAGTATATCGCGTTGCGAAATACTATTATTTATAAATATTATTTATTTACTAATTTTTGTAATTCTTGAACCAACACTGTTTGTGTTGCTGCGTCTTTAGATGATGCGTTTACTTTATCAGAAGTTATTAAACTTGCTTCGTTTGGGTTTAAAGCTAAAAACTCTGTCTTAAATTGATCTAAGTATGCATTAAGTTTATTTTTATCTTCTTCATTACCAAGTGATGATTTAGATAGTCCAACTCAATTATCTTTAAGTCCTAAAGAGAAATTTTTTTGTTCCTCTTTTCCAACAAGCGATGCAATATTTACTTTATAAACGAATTTCGCGATTATATCATATACGGATTGACCTAAGTTTTTTGTAATACTTGTAGCGAATCTAGAAGCATAGTTTGGATTAGATTTTGCTTGATCAACATCTACCCCGACTAACATAACATCTTTGGCTGATTCACCTTTTTCCTGTAGTTTTTGAGCAACAAGTGTTGTTCCTTCTCCAGCTACTGGTAAAATAACTTTTGCATCATTTATAGAAATTATTTGAGTTATTGTAGCCGTTTGTGTTTCGCCAGTGAAACCTGAGTTAAGTGGAATTCCATCAGAGTTAGTTGTAACTTTTTTACTTGGGTTATCTGTATTATGTTTGATCATACCTCTCAAGAATCCTGTAATAAAATCTGTTACACCTTTTTGATCACCTCCACCGTATTCGAGTAATTTTCTTTTATTCGGAGTTACTTCTGGGTATTTTTCTGCAAGAAGTTTTGAAATAGCTCTTGAAGCTATATATGCCGGTTCTTGTACTTTATATTGTAATGAAACATAGTTTTTATAATCTAAATCATCTACTTTAAAATCTACAAAAACCAATAACGGATTTAACTCTTCCATCGCTTCTTTGTTTTCTTTAATAAATTTTCCGATTCCAGATGAGTGACCAAATCCTGATAAAACTCAAACATCTTTACCATCTGAGAGTGCACTTGTATAAGCGTTTGTGTACTGACCTCCAGATTCGATAGAAGAAATATTTGCGTAACCATCAGTTTGATCTCAAAGTAAATTTAAAGCTTCTCATGATGATTGGTTAAATGAGTTATCTTGAATAACTCCTTGATCACTGATTAATACTATTTTTTTATCAGCGAATTTCATACCAATTTCTGGTGTAATTAAACTAGATTCCTTAATTTCAGCAACACGCTTATTTTTATCTATATATATGCTTGGTTTAGGTGTTTTTTTAGCCGAACTTTGTTCTGAAGATGTATCTTTTGAAGTACTTGGTGTACTTGGATTTTGTGTTTCGTCCTTTGGATTTTCTTGTTTGTCGCCTGATTCTTTTTTAGGTGAGCAAGAAATAGCAGCTACGGCTGTAACTAGAGTTGCAGCAGGCACCAATGTGCTAATTAAAATCTTTTTAAATTTTTTCATTGTAAATAATCCTTTAATTTTTTAACTGTATAATCTACATATATTTTAATTATATTTGAAACGTCATTGTTTTTTTGGATTATGGGAATAATTTCCATAATTATATTTTTGAGTTTTGAGACTTTTTTATAGGCATAAATGAAAAATTGATTTAAATGAAAGCAAATTAAAAATTTTTATTTTAAAAAGCAAATAAAAAAACTCGCACTTGACCGTACAAGTATAGCGAGTTTAATATATTATGCTTTTATTAAAGAGATAACTTCAATTCCTTCAGGAAAAGTTTTGCGCCCTTTTAATTCTTCAAGTTCCATTAACAAAATTATTTTTTTAACTACAATACCTTGTGATTCTAACAACTTAATAATTGCGTTAGTTGTTCCTCCTGTAGCTAAAACATCATCAATAATAGCTGCACTTTGGCCTTTTTTAGCAAAACCTACTTGAAATTCCAAACGATTTGAACCGTATTCCAAATCATAATCTAGCGATACAACTTCTCCGGGTAATTTATTAGGTTTTCTTACCATTAAAAAAGGTTTTTTAAGCTTAGATGCTACAGGTGTTCCAAAAAGAAACCCTCTAGCATCAGGCCCAACTATTACATCACAATCTTGTGCGTATTTGCTCATTAAATCAATAGTGTAGTGCAATGCCTCACCATTAGCTAAAAGCGGAGAAATATCTTTAAACAGAATTCCTTTTTTAGGAAAATCTTCTACATCTCTAATATATTTTTTTAAATCCATTTTAAAAACCTTAACTTACTAAAACATCTTCATAGAAGTGTAAAACATCATCTTCTTCAATATCGTTGTAATTTTTGATATGACAACCGAAATCTTTACCTTTTACAACTTCTTTAGCGTCGTTTAATTCTCTTTTTAATGAATCAATAACACCTTCATAAATTAATTTAGCACGACGATAAACTTTAACCTTAGCATTAGCCTTGACAACACCCTCGTCCATCATACATCCAGCAATTTTTCCTACTTTAGAATAGAAAAATACTTTAATAATATGTGCTTCACCTATTTTTCTTTCCTCATAAACTGGCTCTTTTTCACCATCTAGCATTTTTTGACAAGCTTCTATTATTTTATAAATAACATTGTGCGAAATAATTTCTACACCTAAATTTTTAGCTGATTTTTTCTCATTAGGTGTTGGTGTATTATTGAAAGTAAAAATTACTGCATTAGATGCTTGCGCTAATAACAAGTCTGAGTTTGTTATTCTTCCGCTTCCAGCTAAAACTACTTTAATAACAGCTTCATCATTTGCCATTCCGTCAATTTGACCTTTTATGGCATCAAAAGTTCCAAAAACGTCACTTTTAACAATAACGTTAATGACTTTTTTACCTTCAGAGTCTAAATTAGTATTGCTTCTTTGGTATAGTTCTGTTTGTTTTTCAATTGAGTTTTTCTCGTTAGCTAATTTTTTAGCGAATTTTTCATCGCTAAAACCAACAAATTTATCACCAGCCATTGGTGTGTAGTTTAATCCAGAAATTAAAACAGGCATCCCAGGTGTGGCTTTGTCAATTGGTTTGTTATTTGTATCACTTAAAACTCTAATTCTTCCGTAACTTCCACCAGCAACAATAAAATCACCCTTTAAAAGTGTTCCATTTTCAATAATAACAGTTGAAACTGAACCTACACCTTTATCCATTTTTGATTCAATTACAGTTCCAATAGCTTCTCTGTTAGGGTTGGCTTTTAAATCTAAAATGTCTGAAAGAATATTAATAGCTTCGTATAAATCATCCAAACCTTCACCTTTTAAAGCTGAACCATAGACAATTTGAGTATCTCCACCATATTCCTCAATAACTAAATTATGTTGAGCTAACTCTCCTTTAATTCTGTCTAAATCTTTATTTGGTTTATCCATTTTGTTAACAAAAACTATAACAGGCACATTAGCGGCTTTAGCATGATCAATCGCTTCTTTGGTTTGAGGCATAACTCCATCATCAGCAGCAACCACTAAAACAACAATATCAGTAACTTTAGCACCTCTAGCACGCATTTTTGTAAATGCTTCATGTCCAGGGGTATCGATAAAAGTAATTTTTCTTCCTTTAAAATCAACTTGGTAAGCCCCTGTGTGTTGTGTAATTCCGCTTTCTTCGCTTCCGGCAACATTAGAGTTTCTGATTTTGTCTATAAGAGTAGTTTTACCATGATCAACATGTCCCATAACTGTGATTATTGGAGCTCTTTTTACTAAATCGCTTTCTTTATCACTAAAACTTACTTCATCTAAAAAGTTTGTCGCATCAACATTGACTTCCTTATTAAACTCAAAACCATTTTCTAAACATAACTCAGCGATTTCCTCTTCTTCAAGAACGTAGTTAAGATTGTACATCTTACCTTTCATAAAGAATTTTTTAATTATGTCATTTGGATTTAATTTTGTTTTTTGCGCAAAATCAGAAATAGACATTTTTCCTGTAAATGTAAAAACTCCATCTTTTAATTCTGTTTTTACGTTAGAAAGTTGTTTTTTAATTTCTTCAACATTACTTATTCTGTTTTGTTTTTTAGCCATATTGTTTCCTCCAATTCTTTTAATAACTGTTCATAAACAATTAAACTAACATTAGTTCTAAATTCACGATTTAAAGCTTTAGACTTTAAAAATTTATCTCATAAGGCTCTATCATTTTTTAAATAGCAACCTCTTCCTTTTTTGTTTCTAGATAAATCAAGTGTTATTAAATTTTCTTTTTTGTTATAGTCAAATCTTATTAATTGACTAATATCTAAAATCTCGTGTGTGATTACGCACTTACGAGTAAAATTTATATTTTTATTTTTCTCATTCATCATCAAACTCACTTAAATCTAAGCCTTTATCTAATCCATAATTAGTTAAGTCAGCATCAACTTTAAAATCGTCTAATCTGATGTTTGAATTTTTATTATTTTTTTGTTTTTGTTTTTCTTTAGCTTTAATTTCTTTTTGCTCAGTTACATAATTTACTAATTCTTGTTGATTTTCAGCAACCGCATCATCAAAAACCTTATCAAAATCTATATCATTAATAAAGTCATAATCATTGTCATTTGATTCGCTTGCATTTAATTGCTCTAAATTTTTCTCAACATCGAATAACTGATCTAAATCAATAGCTGCAGCTTTTCTATCATTTGATTTATTAGCTTTGTTTTGTGGTTTTTCAGTATTTGCCTCAGTGCTTGAATTAAATGAAACTTCCTCACTTAAATTCATTCTTTCTTTGAAGGCGCTAACATCTTCTTTAAATTCATTTAAATCGATATCTAAATCGCTAAAGAAATTATTTGAAGAACGTGATGATTTTTTACTTTTATGGTTATTAAATAGTGGTTTTTCGTAACGAGATTCGTTTTTAAATTTAATACCTTTTTGAGTAGCTTCTTCAGGAGTTAAAATATCAATTTTTGTATTTGTTAAACTTTTTGCTAATTCAACATTGATACCTTTTTTACCAATAGCTGTTGTTAAATCTTCTTTTTTAATGATTGCTGCAAAAATATTAGGTTTTTTAGGATCAGCAACAACACAATCAATTACCTTAGCTGGAGATAAGGCGTTTTTAACATATTCTGCTAAATCATCACTATAGTATACAACATCGATTTTTTCGCCATCTAAAGAGTCACTTAAAGTCGCAATTCTTTTACCATTTACCCCAATAACACTTGAAACAGCATCAATATTAGGATCACTAGATCTTACTGATACTTTAGATCTTTCTCCGCTGGCTCTTTGAACATTAACTATTTCAATAATTCCTTGAGAAATTTCTGGTATTTCGTTGATTAACAAATCAACAATTTTGTTTGGTGAATCAGTTGATACTTGACACTGACTTAATTTGCTTTCAGGCTCAACATTTTCTAAATAAACATCAACCAATGAACCAGGCAACATGTTTAATTTTTTATTTACCTTATTTGCAGGTAAAAACGCTGTAACACCGTCTTCAAATACTAAGTTAAATGAACCGTTATTGTTTCTTGTTAAAACTCTTGCTTTGATTTTTTTACCAATTAAATTTCTATATTTTTCGTAAATTTTTAATTTCTCTTTTGTTTTTAAACTTTGCACAAAACCATTCTTAATAGCTGTTCTGTTTTTTTCATTTAAAATATTAAAATCAATCGGCATCTTCACAAAATCATCTACTTGAACATCAGGATAATGTTCTTGAGCTTGCGCTAAAGTAATAAACGAAATGTGTGAAAGGTCATCCTCACCTAAAAATTCAAAATCATTAGCAACAACTTGCATATTTAAATTTGAAATGATCGCTTCTTCTTTTGCGTCATCTAATTCAAAAATAATTTCAGCTTCAGGATCAATATCACGAGTGATTGTTTTTGTTATTTCGCTACCTAATATTTCACAAATGTCTTGAACGCTTAAACCTTGTTTATTTGAGTATCCCTTGGCAACTAAGTATCATTTCTTATTTATTAAAGGATCTATATTTTTTAATTCATTTTCTTTTTTGTTTTGTATTTCTTTTGCCATTTTTGTCCTTAAAATTTAACGTAAAGTTCTATATTTAAAATATTTTCTTTATTAATTTTTACTTTTCTAAATTGACCTTTGTTGTTTCATTTTACTAAAAGTTCATCTTCTTTATTTTCTAAAAGTTGCGCAACCAAGACATTTTGAGATAAAAAAGCTTTTTTTAACTCAAATCTTAAAGTTTCGCCGACATATCTATCTATATTGTTCATATCTACTTCTAAATCAAGACCAGGAGATTGAACAATAATGTCTAATTCATCTGTGTTTATGTTGTTTTGGATTAAAAACTTATCAACAAGATCCATAAAATAAGTTTGATCTTTAACTTCATTTGATGTTGTTATAGTTAAAATTCCGCCTAAAAACTCGATTTCTTTTATTGAATCTTTAAATTTATTTTCTAATAATTCTTTGATATTCATAAACTCCTCAAAACATTTATTTTAGATATTAATTATAAAAAGTTGCCGGGGCAACTTTTTGAAAAATAAAACTTTGCTTCTTTATTATACACTTTTAAAATAACAACAATTTTTAATTTTTATACTTTTGTTTGAAAAATTAAAAAATAGTTCTTTTTTATTGATTTTTATATTTGTTTTTTTTAGTTTTTGGGATTTTTAATACTAAAGTGTATTCTCCCTTAATAGCATCTAAAGTGGACAATTCTTCGTGTATATCATAGGCGCTTCCGCTATAAAAATGTTCGTATAATTTTGTCAATTCTTTTGCTAAAAAAACTTGGTTGTTTGGTATTGTTTCATCAATATTCTTTAATGTTTCTAATAATTTATGAGGCGAAACATAAAAAATATATGTCCCTTGCGCAAGTGATTCTAATTGAATTTTTCTAGAGTTAATTTTATCTTTAATAAAACCTAAAAAAGTAAAAGTATTGTCTAAGCTGCTCATTACAAATGCACTAATTGCTGCATTAACACCCGGAATTAATTCAACATCAATATCACTATTTTTAGCACTTCTTATTAGTTCAAAACCTGGATCGCTCATTACAGGCATACCAGCATCACTAACTAATGCAACATCTAAATTTTGCTCGACTATTAATTTACAAATTCCTTTGGATGAATTTTTCTCGTTGAAATTGTCATACTTAATTAATTTTTTGCCTTCTATATTATAGTGAGCCAATAATTTAGAAGTAACTCTTGTGTCTTCGCAGGCGATTACATCCACTTTTTGTAGAGTTTCTAAAGCTCTAAAAGTTAAATCTTTTAGATTTCCTATTGGTGTTCCAACTATATATAACTTACTCATAATACTCCATTAGTGAAATTAATAAATTTTGTTTGTTTAAATTAAAATTTAGTGATGTTGAACTTCAGTTTATAAAACTATTTAAATTATTTACCCAATTTTGCAAAGCAATAATTTGATCCAAGTGCTTATTTTTATTTAAAAGAAATTGATTTAGAAAAATTGATTCTTTAGCTAAATATTTATTTGGATTTAATGAAATCTTAATCAGTTGCAATAAAAAAGAAAGAATTAAAATTGAATTCTTAAGATTTTGGTTATTTATGTGCTCATTTAAAAAAACATATAGATAATATGGGTTTTTAAATGAGTTCAAATATTTTTCTATTAAATCATCAATTAGCGCAATATTCTTAGTATCTTCCAAAAATTTAAAATTGTCATAATCACTAATTATTTGCGAAAAAATATAAGCATAATCAGCGTTTATTCCTATATTTAAGAGGGATTTGTGAATATACGAAGGTTTGTATGATTGCAATTTCACTAAAATACTTCTAGAAATAATTGTAGGTAAAACATTCGAAAGATTTTGGGTTGTTAAAATAATTAACGTATCTTTTGTTGGCTCTTCAATTAATTTTAAAATCGAATTAAGCCCGTTTAATGAAGTTTTATCAATATCTTTTATTACTAATATTTTTAGTTTTCCGCTAAATTGAGAACGGTTTTCAACCTTAGTAAATAACTCTAAAATTTCAGCCTTAGCAATCGAATCTTTTTCGTTAGGTTGTAACACAAAAACATTGGGCTCACTTATAAATTCTGGCATTAATGATGTAATGTTAGATTTATTAACTAAATTAATAAAAAAGAGTAAATCTGAATTAACATCATAATTGTACGGAACACTTAAAAGATAACAATGTGATAAATTTTTTTGAGTTATTTTTGTAATTAAATCTTGATTATAACTATTCATATTTTGACATATATTCCTTGAATTTAGGATTATTGGTAATTTTTTGTATAGTTTGTTCAAATACTTTCTCTACATTTTGAGTAGCATCGATAATCACATATCTAGAAGGGTTGTTTTGGATTAGTTTTTTGTATCCTTCGTACACTTTAACATGAAACGCTTCAGTTTCATCATCTAAACGATCTTGCACAAGACGATTTTGTTGTCTTCTTTTTTTACATTCACTTGGTGTTATATCAAAAAATACAACTATATCTGGATAAGTTTTATCAATGACTAACTCAGTTATTGATTCTACAAATTTCATCCCTAAATCTCTAGCGTTGCCTTGATAAGCGTAAAAACTATCGATATAACGATCACAAAAAACTAATTTATTTTCTTTTAAAGCAGGTCAAATAACATCTTCGAGGTGAATTCTTCTGCTTGCTGAATACAATAATGCCTCAGTTACTGAAGATAATTTTGATTCTTTATCAAGAATTATTTCTCTTATTCTTTCAGCTTCTTTTGAATCTTTTCCTCCTGGCTCTCTTGTTAAAACATAATTGAGCTTTGGATATTTTTCATTAAAAAATGAAATCACTTTGCTAATTATTGTAGTTTTTCCTGAGCCATCTAACCCCTCGAATGTTATAAACATGCAAACTCCTTTATTTTGTTCTATTTTTAATTGATTCTCTTAGTGTAACCGGATCAACAAAATCAACGTTTGCACCAATAGGAATACCTATAGCCAATTGTGAAACGCTGATTTTGTTTTCGTATAATTGTTTTTTGATATTATAAGAAATTATTTCACCCTTTAAATTAGGGCTGATAGCAATAATTACTTCATCAAAATTTTTTGCGTAGTTAGATAATTTTTCGAGATTATGTAAAAACAATTCTTCGTTTTTTTCGATATCTATATCAGTGGAAAAAATGTAGTATTTACCTGTAAAAAAGCGCAATTCTTCAAATTTATTTATCGCTTTATTATTATCAACTACCATTAAAATTTTGTCTCTGTCTGGATCAGAACAAATAAAACATAAAGTTTCTTCACATATGTCGCCACACAAGTGACAATAATTTGTTTTGCTTTTAATTTGCTTAACTAAGTTGATAAAATCTTCGATTTCAAAATTCGAAGATTCTAAAACTCATTCAATAAATTTTTGGGTTTGTTTATTTGTGAAATTTAAATTATTTTTGATTTGTTCGTGCGCCTTATTTAATGTATCTGTTTTATGCATTAAAAAGGAAGATTACCTGGAGCTTGAGGAACTAATTTTTCTTGTTCTTCTTCAACAATTTCTTTAAGTTCATTAATTGCTAAAACTAAAAGTTCTTCAATAATATCTTTATCTTCAGGATCAATTAAAGCTTCATCAATAGTAATTGATTTTAAATCTAAATTACCATACATAGTAACTTTTATCCCTTGTTTTTCTATGCTAAATTCTTTTTTATCTAATTCCTTTTGTTTTCTTTCCATTTCCGCTTGCATTTTTCTTAATCTTTTTAACATTTCTGCATTCATGTTTAACTCCTAATTATTTTTGTTTATTTTTATTTTGGCTGTTAATCCAAATATTTTTTCTGCCTTAGAATGGGCGCTGTCAACATCATCAAAAACAGGTTCATCAAAGTCTCATTTTGGTGTTCTTGGGATTACTTTGTCTTTCATTTGCTTAACTGTGGCAAGCGCACTTCTAAGTTCATAATCATCTATAACAAATAAATGAACATTTTTTCTTAATAATTTTTGTGAAAATTTATAAAATCATGCTGTATTTCTTTTTGAATCTAATTTTTTAACTAAATTAGTGTTTTTAGAATACACTAATCAAAAATTATTTCCAAATGAAATTGTTTGAAAGTTATCAAAAAGTTGAAAATGTTCATAAAAAGAACCTTCTCCATTTTCGTCAACCATTTTTAACAAATTATACTTGTTTACAAGCTTATTCTTTTCATCGTCACTATAGTGAAATAAGCAATTTAGTATCTCTTCTTCTCTTGTGTGTTTTGATTTCTGCTCACCTGGATTTGTCATGTCTATGCTTACAACATGCTGAAAGTGATTTTTAGATTTTATTTTATCATTGATATTAGAAACTATTGTTGACTCGTCACTTTCTTGAACTTTTTGTATATTTGTTTGTTTTTGTTCAAAAGATTTATCATTTTCAAGTTCATTTTTGAAAATATCCGTATGTTCTTTTTCGTCTAAATCGTTATTGTTATCCAATTCAAATTGATAATCAATTTTTTGTGTTTTTGGTTTCTCAATTTTGGAATTAACAAAAGAATCATCAAATATTTTTGTCATTTTTTCGGCATTTGTGTATTCTTGATCCTCGTTATAATAACTAAAAAGATTATTTTCTTCATCGTTTGTAGTTTTTTTGGATTCTTTGGAAATTTCAAAACTTAATCCTTTATTAAATGTGCCATCATTTTTGTTAATATGGTTTTCCATATTTTTATATTGAAAATCATCTTCTTCATATCTTGCTTTACCCAAGTACTTTTGGACAATATTCTCAATATCTTTTTCGCTTAAACACTCGTGTGTTGAGTGAGTATTTTCAGTATTATCAGAATGAATTGACTCAACAATAATATTATTTTCTTGCTGTAATTTTTTGTGGATCATTGAAATTTGTATGATCGCAAACTCTACAATTTGAAATGGAATTTGGCTATGAGAAACTTTCTCTAAGACTTCTTGAAGATAATTAACTAATTCAAGAATAAATTTCTCGTTCCATCTTAAGTTTTTAATTTCATCACCATTAACAAATTCTAAAAATGATAAATTACGAGTCTTTCTAAAAACTAATCAATCACGAGCTACATTAATTGTGTTTTTAACAAATGCATGTGGGTTTATCCCCATTTCTTTTAATGAAGAAAAAATATTAATAGCTTTAGATAAATCATTGGCACTTAAAGCTGTAATAAATTTAATGATATTAACGTTTGAAACTGCACCAAAGATATTTAAGACATCTTCATACTTGATAATCCCTAATCCATATGCGGCACACTGTTCGGTTATACTTAAGGCATCACGCATTCCGCCTTCAGAAAGAGAAATTATTAATTTCAGAGCATTTTCCTCTATTTTTAAACCTTCATTGCTTAAAACTTTTTTAAGTTGTGAAGAAAGGGCTGATTCATTAATTCTTCTGAAATTAAATCTTTGCGATCTAGAGATAATTGTTGATGGGATTTTATGAGAATCAGTTGTAGCTAAAATGAAAATAGCATGTTTTGGCGGTTCTTCTAAAGTTTTTAAAAGCGCATTAAAAGCGCCTTTACTTAACATATGAACCTCATCGATAATATAAACTTTATATTTTTTACTTACTGGATTTATTTCAATTTTATCTTTTAAAGTTCTTATATCATCAACACCATTATTAGAAGCGGCATCCATTTCGATAACATCAACATCTCTATCAATTGAATCTAAACAACTTAAACAAGCCTTAGTTTTATTTGGAGAGTGTTGACAATTTAAAACATTAGCGAAAATTTTAGCTACAGAAGTCTTACCCACACCTCTAGGGCCATTAAAAATGTATGAGTGTGAAATTTTGTTTGATTCGATGATATTTTTAAGTGTAGTAACTATATGATCTTGACCTTTTACATCATCAAATGTTTTGGGACGGTATTTTCTATATAAAGCTTTGTAATCCATAATCTAACTCCAACTAATGTCTATAATTATGTTATTTCAATTTTAAATTATTATAAAAAGCAACGATCTTTTTTTTAAAATTTTGTGCTAAATTTTCATATTTTATAAAAATTAATTTTTATAAGTAAAACAAGCACCTTTTTATTTGGTGCTTGTTTTTTTAATATTTAATGAACCTTTAAAGTAGTTTCATTTTTGTGATTCGATAATCTTAAATTTAAGTTTTTTATCCTCAATTGTCACTGATAATTTATCTTGGAACATGTAAATTCCAAGAACAGCAAACATGAATAAATTAGCAAAAAATAATTGAGTAAAAATCATATATGGTCAAAGTGTAATAGGTTTAATAAGTCTGCTAAACTTAGAATTAACCTCATTAGTACCATTATAAAATCAATTACTTCTTCATTCTTTATATTTAGAATCAGCAGGGATAACATTATCTAAAATTGAATTTAATGTAAATGTGAATATAATTAAACCTAAAATAATTGCTAACATAATAACAAAATCTCTAAGAGAAATTTTTTGGTTATTTAAAATGAAAAATACTAAAGGAGCAATTAAAATAAATCCATGCGCTAATAAATAATCATAAAAGAAATAATTATCTAAACCAGCACCATTAAAAGTAAACTCTCCTTTTGGAGAAAGTTGTTGTATTACTCCATTTACTTTTACGATTTCATTTGTTTTACTAGATAAATCAGGCAAGGCTAACGCAATTAAAGCGCCCACTACACTTGTAAATAAAATGTATTTTAAATATTTTGTTTTATTAATGATTAATAAAATTGAAAAAATAACAATATTTAACCTACACAAATGAAGCGGAATAATTTCTCATTTGTTAGGAAAATTACTTGTGGCTAAAATCCCTATTCTTACTAAAACAAAGGCTAATGTGCTTATTCCGATAACAAAATTAAGCGTTCTTTCATTTTTAAAAAATAAATATTTATTCGCTTTATTATGATAAGAATTATAAATTGGTCTTTTAAATAATGAAACAAGTATAAAAGCTATAACCAATAATAACGAAACGACAAAAAATATTTTTTTACTAATTCCATCTCAAGGCAAGTTGTTACCAGCTGGATATGAAAAAAAACCTGTAAAATATTCAATCATATTTCCCTCCTTTTAAGATCATCAAATAATAAAATAAAAAATCTGAAACTATTATTTAGCTTCAGATGCAGCTCTTTCGGCTCTTCTTTTTGCTCTAGCAGCTTCTTTAGCTAATTTGTGAGCTCTTTTTGCTGCTTTTTCTTTGTTTTTTAATCTAACGATTTTACGCATTGCAATTCCTTTATTTTTTGTTGTTTAAATATAAAAAATTAATTTTATAAATATTTTAATAATTATACAAAAAAACCGAATTATTCTAATTATTTTTAAAAGCCTAAAAAGTACTTAAAAAATATTTTTTATGTTCTTTTTTAATATAAAAAGTACTTTTTTAATTTTTATAGCAATTATTTTTATGATAATTCGTTTTTCAAATAAAGCTAAAAATATATTGCATAAAAATAATTTGTTTATAATTCTGTTTATAAATTTCAGAGGTAAAAATGGAAAAAAATACAAAAATTGAATTCAAAATAGTTAAGCACATTGCTGTTATTAATAAACTTTTTAACGGTTGAACACGAGAGTTAAATATGGTTTCATGAAATAACAATGAAGCTAAATTGGATTTAAGAGATTGAGATGAATCTCATACAAAAATGTCAAAAGGCTTCACTTTTACAAAAGAAGAAGCACAAAATTTAATTGAAGCTTTAAAAAATGAAATTAATTAATCAAATGAAAACCAAAAAAATCTAAAAATATATTTTTTAATAAAAATGTGGAATTATATATATCATTTTTCGAGCTTTTATTGAAGTTTCCATATTGTTTCCATATAATTTATTATGTAAGGCGAGTGTAAATGCGATAATTTACACTGTAGATGTACCTCCAATACATTTACACTAAAATAACTATTAATAGTAATATAGGAGAATTATGGAAAAATTTAATTTACCAAAAGAAATGAAAGCTTTGGTTTTCAAGGAAAAAGACGTTGTTGAAATCGTTAAAAAACCAGTTCCTAGTGTTGGAGCAAACGATTTATTAATTAAAGTTACAACAACAACAATTTGTGGTACAGACATTCACATTAGAAAAGCTGAATATCCAGTTGTGCCAGGGTTAACAATTGGACATGAAGCTGTGGGAACTGTTGCTGCTTACGGAGAAAACGTTAAAGGATTTAAAGTTGGAGAAAGAGTTTTAGCTGGTGCTATTACACCAAGTGGATACTCAGCAGCTTGTCAATACGGACAAAGTTCACAAGATGGTGATAATTCTAAATACGGATACAAAGCTACAGCTGGATGAAAATTCGGAAACATCGAAGATGGTTGTCAAGCTGAATACGTTTTAGTTAAAAACGCTATGGCAAACGTTGCTAAAATTCCTGATGGATTAACAGATAAACAAGTTTTAATGTGTCCTGATATTTTATCAACAGGTATTAAAGGATCAGAAAACTTAGACATTAAATTAGGGGATACAGTTGTTTTAGTAGCTCAAGGACCTATTGGTTTATGTGCTACAATCGGAGCTAAATTATTAGGAGCTTCTACAATTATTACAGCTGATACAGATGACCACAGATTAGCAATGTCTAAAAAATTCGGTGCAACACACACAGTAAACATTACAAAAGAAAACTTATTAGAAGCTGTTACAAAAATCACAGATGGACGTATGGCTGATGGAGCTGTTGAATGTTTAGGATTAAACTCAACATTCCAAGACTGTTTAAGTGTTATTCGTCCAGGGGGAACTGTTTCATCAATCGGAGTTTACTCAGATGATGTTGTAATTCCTGCTAAATACTTCGCTGCTGGACTTGGAGACCACACAATTAAAACTTCATTATGTCCTGGTGGATCAGAAAGAATGCGTCGTTTAATGCAATTAATCGCTGACAAACGTATCGATGTTACAGATTTAGTAACACACGACTATGACTTTGATGACATCGTTAAAGCATATGACCACTTCCAAAGCCGTAAAGATGGTGTATTAAAAATCGCTATTAAAGTTAGTTAATTTTCACAAAAATAAAGGGATTAACCCTTTATTTTTTAATTATGTTTTTAACTTAATTTCGCTAAAATTAGCTTCAAAACACTGAACCACAACATACTTTTGATAATTTCATATTAACTTTAAATTTATAGGTTGCGCAACAGTGCCATTATGTTTTTTTGTTTTGATTTTTGCGTTTTTGTATTATAATTTTAAAGATGACTAGGAGTATAGTTCAACGGTAGAACAACGGGCTTCAACCCCGTGTGTTGTGGGTTCGAATCCTGCTACTCCTGCCATTTTTTTTATGCTTTTTTTAGTTTGCGCACGCAAATATCTATATAGCTATTTTAAAAAATAGTTTAAAATAATAATATAAATTAGACACATAAAATATCGTTTATTTGTTAATTTAATAATCAATATAAAAAGGAGACAATAATGATTAAAGGATACAAAAACGAAAAAGCATCTGAATACATCGTTGAAGTTGTTGTAAGTAAAGAAGAATACCAATCTTTATTTGAAAAAATGAAAGAAAATGAAATAAAAAACTTAAAAGTTTCTGGTTTTAGAAAAGGTAAATTACCTAAAAACATGGTTGATAAATACTTAAATTTACAAAAAGTTGCTTCAAGAACAGTGGAAAAAGCAGTTGCTATGAAAAGACCTGAAGCTGATAAAAATGTTTTTGAACAAAAAGATTTAAGAGTTATTTCATTCCCAGAAGTAAATATTGTTAGTTTTAAAGATGATGTTTTAACACTACAATTTATTTACCCATTAGCACCTGACTTTTCAAATATTTCATTAGATAAAGTTGAAGTTAAATTCGAAGTTCCTACTTTCGATGAGAAAAAAGTAGATGCACAAATTGAAAAAACTTTAAAATCTTTTGGAATGTTAGAGAAAAAAGAAGGTCCTGCTCAAAAAGGTGATACAGTTGTTATCGACTTTAAAGGATTTATTGATGATGTTGCCTTCGAAGGTGGAGAAGCACAAGATTACTCATTAGAATTAGGATCAAATCAATTTATCGCCGGTTTCGAAGATCAACTTTTAGGTAAAGAAGCTGGATGAAAAGGTGATATCACAGTTACATTCCCAGAAAACTACTATGTAAAAGAATACCGTTCAAAAGATGCTGTTTTTGAAATTAACTTAAAAGAAGTTCAAAGCGTAAAAGTGCCTGAATTAAACGAAGAAACAGTGGCTTTATTCGGAATGCCTGAAGTTAAAACAGTTGCTGAATTAAAAGAATCTTTTGCAAAACAAATTAAAGAAACCAGCTTATTAGATGCTAAAAACAACTTCTTACAAAACTTAGTTAATGAAATTGAAAGCAAAAACGAAATCGCTGTTGCTAAAGTATTAATTGATCAAGAAGTTCAAAAACTTGACAAACAATTCTCAGATACTTTAAAACAACAAGGTATTAAAAGAGCTGAATACTTAAAATTAACTAAATCAACAGAAGAAGATATCAAAGAAGAATTAACTGCTACAGCTACAAAAACAATTAAAGACCAAATTGTTTACCAATACTTAGTAAATACATTTTCAACTGAAGTAACACAAGAACAAATTGACGCAGAATTCGAAAAAATCGCTGCTGTGTTCAAAATGGATGTTGAAACAGTTAAAAAACTTTTACCAGTTGAAAACTTAAAATCAAGAATTATGGAAAACAACTTAATTGCTGTTTTAGTTGAAAAAATGGATCCTCAAAATTACGAACAATACAAAGAATTGTCTAAGTAATAATAATCAAAATAAAAAATAACCCTTAAGGTTATTTTTTTGTAACTTTTTTAGTATACACGCATTCACAATTTAAATTGTTCTGGGTATACAAATGGTAATAAATAATATATTTCTGTTATAACAAACGCAGTTAAGATTGCTACTATAAGAATTATAATAACGTCTCTTCAACCAAAATGTAATTGTCTGTATCTAGTTCTTTTTTGGTATGGATCATAACCTCTAGTTTCTAAGGCGTTAGATAAATCTTCAGCCTTAGCGAAACTAGAAACGAATAACGGAATTATTAATGTTGTAAAAGCAGTTACTTTTTCCTTTATGCTTCCACTCTTAAAATCAACCCCTCTAGAAGATTGAGCTTTCATAATTCTTGTAGCCTCATCTAAAAGTGTAGGAATAAATCTTAAAGCTATCGAAATAATCATAGCGATAATATGAACAGGAACTTTAATTAACTTTAAAGGAAATAATAAATCTTCAATTGCTTTTGTTAATAAAATTGGTTTTGTTGTATTTGTTAAAATGGTTGTACACAAAATCATTGTATAAATTCTAATAAATAATGTAATTGTCTTGTTTAAAGCGTTATAAGTTAAAGCGATGTTTTTAGCTTTTCAAATTGGTAACAAAAGAATAATTCCATCATTTACTTTTGACGACTCTTGAGCGTTAGCGTTAAAATCATAATTAATTGAATAAATACTTACTAAGAAGATTATCACACTAATAATTAGTGGAAACTTTAATATCTTAAATAAAGGCATAATTCTTTTAATTGTTAAAACATAAGCTACTATCAATGGAATCAAAAGAACAATCGCACTAATTAAACTACCAACAAAAAACATTAAAACAATATAAACGATTGTTAATAAAATTTTGACTCTGGCATCAACTTTATATAAAAATGAATCTCCAGGTAAATAACGACCAAAAACACTTTTCATTATTCGCCCTCCTCATGTTTATATTTATTTAAATAATCGCACAATTGTTCAAGATTAGTTATTCTAGGAAAGGGTTTAAAACCTTTTTGTTCTAATTTATCCATAAAAGTGAATAACTTAGGAGGTTGAAGTTGATTTTCGAGTAAGAAGTTTGTGTCTCTTAATATCTCGTATGTGTCTCCATCCCTTACAATTTCACCTTTTTTAAAGACAATTGTTCTTTGCGAATGTTTCAAAATGTTATCCAAATCATGTGAAACATTAACAATTGTTTTGCCTTGTTTGTGCAAATGATCAAAAATATCTAAAATTTCTTTAACACCAACAGGATCTAGCCCCGCTGTTGGTTCATCAACCACTAAAAAATCTGGTTTCATTGCTAAAATTCCAGCAATAGCTACCCTTCTTTTTTGTCCGCCACTTAAATCAAAAGGTGATCTATCTAAAAACGACTCGTCTAAACCAACTTGTTTGATTACTTCTTTAGCTATTTCTTTAGCTTCGTTTTTTGGGACATTAAAACTTAGAGGCCCAAACATAATGTCCTCTTCAATTGTTTTTTTAAATAACTGATACTCAGCAAACTGGAATACTACACCAATTCTTTTACGAATATTTTTTGCCTTTTTAATGTGTCTTGGCTTAGTTTTTTTATCCACCACTACATTAAATATTTCTTTTTGGTTTTTTTTATTTACACCCTCAAAAATTCACTCAACATTCCCATCATCCGGTGTTAATAGTGCATTTAAATGTTCAATAAATGTAGTTTTTCCGCTACCTGTTTGCCCGATAATACCAACATATTCACCTTGTTTTATTGTTGCTGAAGCATTTTTTAGTGCAACAAATTCCATCGGAGTTTTTTTATTAAAAATTTTAGCTATTTTTTTAACTTCAATTTGCATAATTCCTCCACTAATTTGTTTTCATCATATGTAGCTTCGATTCCTTCTATTTTTTCACTTACTTTATAAATAAAAGGTGAGTCAATTTTAGCTAATTCAATAATTTCTTTGTCTTTTAATATTTCGTGAGGTTTTCCTTTTGCGACTAATTTACCGTGAGAAAATACCAAACAGTAATCTGCCATTATCGCCTCGTCCATATCGTGAGTAATAGAAATTAAGGTTTTTGATCTTGTAGCTTGTAAATCACGAATTATTTTTAGAACTTGGTTTTTTCCTTTAGGATCTAACATTGAAGTGACCTCATCAAAGATCATAACTTTTGGATCTAAAGCTAGGACACTAGCGATAGCCACACGCTGTTTTTGACCTCCACTAAGTGATTCAGGTTCTCTTTCTAAAGATTCGTTCATCCCAACTTCTTTAGCGTATTTTTCGATTTGACCACGCATTTGGCTGCGAGTAATGTTTTTATTCTCTAATCCAAAAGCAATATCATCTTCAACACTAGCACCAATAAATTGGTTATCAGGATTTTGGAAAATAATACCTATTTTTTGTCTAATTTTAAGTAAATTCTTTTTTGAATAAACTATTCCGTCGATTTCTAGTGATCCTTTTTGCGGTTTTAATAAGGCTACTAAAACCTTACTTAAAGTACTTTTACCAGAACCATTATGACCTAAAATAGCAACATATTGACCATCTTCAATTTCAAAAGAAACGTTCTTAAGTGCTGGGTCAATACCCTCTTTATATGCAAATGTAATATCGTTTATTTTTAACATTTTTTAATTATATTAAATATATGAAAAAAATTAAAAAATTAATTTTTTAGCTTATTAACAGTTAAAAAAAGTATTTTTGCTAAAAAACTCTTTTTTTGTGTCTATCAACTTAAAATTATTGTTTTTTGATAAGTTTAAGTTGATATAATTTAAAAATGAACTCTAGAGATGTTTTGAAAAAGAAAAAATTTCTTAAATTTTACGATCGTACCCAAAAAATCAAGTCAGCTTGATATATGATTCCTTATTCGCTATTTATGACAACTCCACCCATTTTACTTTTTTCAATTGGTTTGTGGGAGTATTTGACAGCTAAACCAACATATGTGACAATAGTGGTGAATTTGATAATGATGGCTGTAGGGATTTTTTTCTTTTTACTTGGTTTAGTTTTTAGTATCTATGTTTGGTATTTTAGATTTAAATGCAAAACAATTCGCAAAAAACTTCACATTTATAATTATTGACAAAAATCATTTTTTGACTTATACTACTATGATTATGATTTATTGTTCGAATACGAAATTCAAAAAGCAAAAGAAAACAAAGATAAATCATTTGAAATTTACAAAGAATAAAAATATACCTAATTGAATTAGGTATATTTTTTAACCCATTGATTCTTCTCATTCAAATTGGTAATCATATATTTGCACAGTGTCACCAGGCATAATATCCATCTTAATTAACTCATCTCACACACCTATTTTTTTCAAAATATTATTAAATCTTAAAAGGTTGTCATATGAGTTTAAGGGTATACGATGGTAAATTTCTTCTACTTTTTTACCTGTTACCTCAAAATATCCTTTATATGGCGAAATAACACTAAAATCAGGTGTGTATTCGATAACTAATTCTTCTTCATTATCTTCCACAGGTGCTTGGAAGTGTTTTTGGATTGTTTCTCAAAGCACTTTTTTCACTATTTCTAAGTTACTTTTGTTAATTGCTGAAATTTCAACAATTTCAACATTTGGATATTTTTGTTTAAAATCGTTTAAATGCTGTTTAAAGTCTGGTAAATCACTTTTGTTAGCAATTACAACTTGTGGTTTTTGTTCTAATTTAAGATCATAATTTCTTAATTCATTATTAATAGTTTCGTAATCTTCAATTGGGTTCTTTTCAGGACTACCAAAATCGACTATATGCGCTATAACACGACATCTTTCGATGTGTTGTAAGAATTGAATTCCTAATCCTTTTCCTAAACTTGCGCCTGCAATTAAACCGGGTAAGTCAGCAACAGTAAATGAATAATCATAATATTGGACCATACCCAATTGCGGAACTAAAGTTGTAAATTCATATTCAGCCACTTTTGCTTTAGCATTAGAGATTGCGCTTAAAAATGTACTTTTACCTGCACTAGGTTTACCTACAACACCCACGTCAGATAAGATTTTAAGAACAATATTTGCCTCAAATTTTTCTCCAGGCATTCCGTTTTCAGAAATTCTTGGCGCTGTGTTTCTTGATGTTTTGAATTTGGTATTACCTCTTCCACCCTTACCACCAGCGGCAATTAAATAAGGTTTATTAGGCTCAATAACGTCAGCAACTAATTTGTTTTTGTTATAAACAAGAGTACCTACTGGAACTTTGATAAAAGTGTCTTTGGCGTTGGCTCCGTAAAGGTTTTTAGGACCACCCTTAACTCCATCTTCAGCGACTATGTGTTTATTTTTATAGAAACTTAAAAGAGTATTTTTTCCTTCATCTCCTACAAAATAGATGCTTCCACCTCTTCCACCATCTCCGCCGTCAGGACCACCCTTATCCACGTGTGCCTCGCGACGAAATGAAATCATTCCATCACCACCCTTACCAGCTTGAACTAAAATTTTAATTTGATCAATAAAACGAGCCATTTTGAACCTCCGAACTTGTTTTATATTACATATAAATAATTATAAAATTATAAAATATTATTTTGAAGAAAATGCCAAAAAAGCATAAAAAAAATGGCGGAACAGAGAGGATTCGAACCTCCGCGGGAGTTGCCTCCCCTACAGTCTTAGCAGGACCGCCTCTTCGGCCTCTTGAGTACTGTTCCAAGCTTTAAAATTATACATTAATATGTTTTATATCTAAATATTTTTTTAACAAAATATACCCGGAAAGTTAAAAAACAAAGTTCCACCTAAGGTGGTTTCCTTTTGTAAGATATTTTGATTAATTAAATTTTAAGGTTTTTGATAAAAAAGCAATAAAAAAATAAGC
>NZ_JAZDWZ010000011.1:0-23310 GCF_036350065.1 Mycoplasmopsis ciconiae
TGAATCTAATTTTTGGCTTACTCTCTGATTCAGAGACAAACATTTTATCTAATAATGAGGTTTTTATTTGGGTTAGAGAAGCTAACTTACGCTGATTAAGTGTGATGAGAGAGTTTAAATTTGTAAATAAATCAGCTATTTTTGTTTGTTCATTTTTATCTTTGGTCACCATAAAAATGAAGTCTTCGATATCACGACCAGAAAAATTTGGCTGAGCTCCAACGGATAGTTTTGTAGCCAATAATTTGTTAAAATCATCTGTTTGTAATAATGTGTAAAGATAATTATAAATATAATTGATATTTCTCTGAAATAGACCTGTACGTTGGTTTTGATAATAAATTTCATTTTTTGTTGTTTTATATTGAGCGATCTTACCTGCTGTAGCGCCAGACATAGCGATTAGTATATCGTCATGATTGATTTCAAAATCAATTAAATCATTTCTGTAATCTGTGTATACAAAATCACCACCTATTGTATTATTGCTAAGTATATTTGAAATACGAACAATTTTTAAACCTGTTTTTTTGTATTGTTCTTTTGAAAAAGCATACCCGCCTCTAAGTTTTGTTACATTACCTAGACTTTGTTGTTCCCAATCATTCACAAAACCTTTAAATCTAATTTGAGGCACTTTATCTAATTTTGTCATATCTACACCACCATAAACGCAATAAATATTAATAATTATATTTTAACCCAAAGCATTAGCCAAATAAAAATGCACATAATCACGAATTATGTGCAGATTCTTCATCAGATGATTTTTATTAAATTAATGAAGATAAAGATCTCATAACTAGATCTATATCTTGGTTTTCTAATTCTTGAATAATGTGTAAATATACTTTTTGAGTGGTTGACATTGATGAATGCCCTAATCTTTTAGCGACGCTACCAACAGAAACACCAGCATATAATAAAACAGATGCATGCGTATGTCTTAAACCATGAATGCTAATAACAGGTATTTTAGCTTGCATACATCTTTTTTTAAGGGTTACATTAGCTGTTGAATTGTATATTTGCCGATTAACAAATATCGGTTGATCATAAGGTAAATCTTTAACTAAATTTGAAAACTGTGAAGATACCATTCAATCTAATTGTATTTTACGCATTGATGATTTATTTTTAGTTGGTTGAAATGTATTTGTTTCTTTATAGTCTCATGTTTTGTTAATTGTCATAATTTGCTTGCTAAAATCAAAATCTTGTGGAGTAACCGCTATAGCCTCAGAAAATCTAATGCCAGTTTTGGCTATTAGCAAAATTAATCAATCCATATTCGGTTTGTTTTCAGTTAATTTAAGTTGTTTTAATAGTGCATGTAATTCAAATTGATTTAAAAATTTCGGTTTTTTAGGTTTAGGTGCCATGCCCTTTATAATGACTTTTCATGTTGGGTCTTTTTTAATTAAACCTTCATCCAAAGCGTCTAATAAAGATGATTTTAAATGTCTGTGGAAGTCCATTGTTGTTTGTTTTTCGTGTGTTAAGGCAAACTCATTTAATATTTGTTGATATTTAATTCTATCAATATCGGCTATTTTTAATTTTGGAGCTATTTTTCTTATTCATCCTAGTGATAAATAATATTTTTTAAGAGTTACGTTTCTTACAGCTCCTTCTTTATAAATTGTGATTCAACTTTCAAAATATTCGTGAAATAATATTTTAGGTGGTCTTTTATACATATTTGTTACCTTTCTTGTTTATTCTAACTGATGAAGAAATTTAACTAATACTCTTTTAAAACAGTAACAAAGGTAAAATTTGTAAGCTATATTTTTAAATACCATTACTTTAATTTTAATTTTTTAATTACTTTTTTATATATGATGTTGAATTTAATCGGGAAATTTTTAATATTTTTAGAAGATTAAGATTTTGTTTGTCTTAAAAAATAAAAACTGAGCATAGCTCAGTTTTATCATTCTAAAGTAATTCAATATTGTTTTGTTTACAATATTCAATAGTTTGATCATCTCACGCAGAAACTTGTACTTCACCAATGTGTTTTTTCTCTAAAAGAATCATACTTAATCTACTTTGACCAATTCCTCCACCAATAGTTAAAGGTAATTCATTTTTAACTACCTGCATGTGGTATTCGGCAATTTTATCTTCTGAAATTTGTAAGTATTCTTTTTGTTCAATAATTGATTTTTCATCAACTCTAATACCCATAGATGATATTTCTAATGCTGCGTCATTTTCTTTATCATATAAAATTAAATCACCATTTAAATTTCAATCATCATAATCAAATGCTCTTCTTGAGTGCTCTTGGCTATCTGGCAACTTGTACCCTACACCAATTACAAAAAACGCTTTAACTTTTCTGGCAAATTCTGTTTCTCTTTGATCTGGTGTTAAATTTGGGTATAAATCATATAGCTCTTGAGAAGTTATAAAAGTAATTTTTTCAGGAAAATCGTATGTTAAAACTGGAAAATCAACAACCAATTCTCTTTTGACAAATTTAATTGATTCATAAATCTTTTCAACTATGCTTTTTAAAAATTCAACATTTCTATCTTTACGATCAATGACCATTTCTCAATCTCACTGATCAACATAGTATGAATGTTTATAATCTAAATCTTCCTCACGACGAATGGCGTTCATATCTGTATAAATACCTTCATATAAGTCAAATTTGTATTTTTTTAGTGCTGTTCTTTTTCATTTAGCTAATGAGTGAACAACTTCAAAAACTTCATCTGTATGTTTAGGTGTAAAAACAACAGGTTTTTCCCCATTTAAACCGTCGTTAATTTTTAGCGCACTTTTAACGAATAAAGGCGCACTAACTCTAGTTAAATTAAGACGTTTGTAAATTTGCTTTGTAAAAGCAAATTTTAAGTCTTGAATTGCGTGTTGAGTTTGTTTTATATCTAATTTTGATTTATACATGTTTACCTCAATGTTTTTAATACATTAATTTTATATTAAAAATAATTATTGCATTGTATAAAAAAATAAATCTGTTGTTTTTTTATACAAAAATATTAAATAAAGCGCTTTTAAGAGTAAAAAATATAACTTTTGGATTTTTCCTTATTTTTTGCTATTATTTTTTTTGTTTTTTAGTATATATAAAAAAAGGTATAATTTTTTTTATGCTAGAAACTTTTATCAATGTTATATCTTGAATAACAGTTATAACAACGCCAGCCTTAAGTATTCCACAGTTACTCAAATTATTAAAAGACAAAAAAACAGGAGAAGTTAATTTTATTTCATTCTGAGTAACTCACTTTGGGATTTTTATATGGCTTTTATGGGGTGTTTTTTCAACTAGTTCAAGTCCTTTTATTCAAAAAAATGTTGTAATTGCTGATGGAATTGCCTTGATATTAAGTGGAATAACAATGTTCTTACTTTATTTTTATGTTCCAAATAAAAATAAAAATCATGTAATTGGAGCAAGTTTGGTTGTTCTGGCTACATTTATTGCTGCAATTGGTTTAATTGTTTATTATTTTGTTTATCCTTCTATGAGAATTTCAGTTCAACAATCACTAGTGTTTGGTTTTATTGCACCTGCATTTACTACCTTCGCTTTTGTTCCTCAATTGATTACATCAATTAAAACTAAGAATTGAAAAGGTGTTAGTTCATGATTATACTTCTTATTTGTAGTCAATAATATCGTATGAATTTTATTCTGAATACTTAATTTAGTGCAAACTAAAGGTACTGAAACTCACTTATATGCGGGATTAGTATGACAAATTATTTCTTTATCATTATTTTCATACCAATGAATCGCAACACTTTATTACAACAGAAAAGACAAATTATTACAAAAAAGTTAAATGAAAATGTTGAATGAAAATTCAACATTTTTTATTAAACAATTCCTAACGCAAACGCAACTAAGAATATTAGTACACCTAAACCTATAAGGCCAAAAATAAATTTCAAAATAAATTTAGCTACTTTAAATAAAATGATTAATAAGATAAAACCAACAAAAGCAGCACCTATCCACGAAAAAATACTTAGCATTATTCTCCTTATGACTTTTATTAAATTTTAAAAGATTATAAAAAGCCGCATTGCGGCTTTTTTATAAAATATTTTTAAATTGAATTATTTTTCAATTTTAATTTTAACACTTGGTCCCATTGAAGCACTTACTGTTAAGTTTAACATGTATGTTCCTTTAACAGCTGCTGGTTTTAATTTTTTGATTAAGTTAATTAAAACTTGAGCGTTTTCTGCTAATGCTTCTGTAGGCATTGAAACTTTACCAATCAAAGAGTGAACAATCCCCGCTTTATCTGTACGGTAGTTTGCTTTACCTTTTTTAAGTTCTTCAACAGCTTTTTCAGGAGTAGGTGTAACTGTACCTGTTTTAGGGTTTGGCATTAATCCTTTAGGCCCTAATTTTTTCCCGTATTTTCCTAATAAAGGCATCATTGTTGGGTCTGCTACCATAACATCAAAATCAAAGTCGTCTTCTTTAATTTTTTGTTCTAAAGCTGGTCCATCAACCACAATGTCAGCTCCAGCTTCTTTAGCAGCTTTTTGTTTGTCTACCATGTTTGTTGCAACTAAAACACGAACACTTTTTCCTGTACCATTTGGTAATAATACAGAACCACGTAATTGTTGATCAGCTTTACGAACGTCTAAGTTAAGGTTGAATGCTAAATCGATTGATGCATCGAATTTTGCGTAAGAAGTTTTTTTAGCTAATTCAATAGCTTCAGCTAAATCATAAGCAACGCTTCTATCAAATGATTCACGAGCATTTCTTAAGTTTTTTGATAATTTTTTAGCCATTATTATTTGTCTCCTTCTTCTTCGTGGTGTTTTTCTTCGATTACATTAACTTCAATTCCTTTACCTTTACTTTCGATCATTTCTTCTTGAGCTGCTGCAAGTGCTGCTTCTTTAGCAGCTGCAAAAGCAGCTTCTTTAGCTGCAGCCTTAGCTGCTGCTTTAGCTTTAGCAATATCGTCGTAACCTTCGATTAAAACTCCCATGTTTTTTGCTGTTCCAGCAATAACAGCCATACCAGCTTCAACATTATCTGTGTTTAAATCTACTAATTTGTATTCTGCGATTTGTCTTAATTGATCAACTGTAATTGTTCCAGCGATTGTTGTTTTAGCGTTGCTTGAACCTTTTTGAATTTTAGCTGCTTGTTTAATTTTGAATGATGCAGGTGCTGTAAATAATTTAAAATCAAATGATTTGTCTTTATAAACAGTAATTTGAACAGGAACTGGTTCATTTCCTCTATCTCTTGTTGCGTCGTTGAAAGCTCTTGTGAATTCTGGCATGTTGATTCCAACTCCAGCTAAAGCTGGACCTGGTTTAGCTTGACCAGCAATAAACTCAAGTTTACTTACACGAACTACTTCTTTTTTTGCCATAAGTAATATCCTTTCGATAATGTGGTACTAGCGATATTTATTAATTATCTTCCACTAGTTAAAGGCAATTTTTAATTGCTTTTTTATTATAAATAATTATTTAATTTATTAAAGTCGATTTTTAGAATAAATTTTTTAATTACTTTTTGCCAATATTGTTGTTCGCAAGTTAAATAAGTAAATTTTTATTTTTTTATTTGGTTAATTTATTTCAATGTTTAGTAAAAGTTAATTTTAAAATTAAAAAAATATCAGTTTTTTTTGACTGATATTTTTAGATTATTTTGAAGTATTTATTCACTCTTGAACTTCTTCTTTAGTCCCTAAAACATAATGTTCATCGGCAACTTTTATTCACTCAGGTTGAACTTCGTCAGAATAATTATGAATAGATGGATCATATAAACTTTTGATTAAACTTGTTTTTATTGATTCAATTGATGGGACCGCATCTAACAAGCTACGTGTATAAGGGTGAATTGGGTTTTTGACAATTTCTTCTGTTTTTCCAACTTCCAATAAAACCCCTTTATTCATAACGGCAATTCTATCAGAAATGTACTCAACCATTCTTAAATCATGGGCAATAAATAAAATTGTTAAATTATATTTATCTTTTAAATCATTAAAAATATTAACAACCTGCGCTTGAATTGACACGTCTAGCGCAGAAATAGGTTCATCAGCTACTAATAACTCAGGACGTAAAATAACTGATCTACTAATCCCGATACGTTGTTGTTGACCACCACTAAATTCTAATGGGAATCTTTTTAAAACCGATTCATCCAAACCAACACTTTTTAGAATGTCAATAACTAAAATGTCTCTACATTGAGCTTCGCTTCAATTAGATTCAATTTCTCTTTTATTTTTTTCGTTTCTGAAATATTCTAAAACTTGAGAATCGCTAATTTCTTTAGAGACTTTCTCAAATAAATCTTCATATAAAACTTTAAAGGCAGTTATTGAGTCTATATTTAATTGTACGTTTGTTTTATCGAAAAAATCTTTGTTATAAACGTCTGGATTGAATTTATGTAAGCTTTTGTAAATTTCAGCAAATACCCTTTGATCTTGGTTGTATAAGTAAATTTCCTTAGCGTTTTTAGTATTGTATAAACCTTCGCTAACAACAGCTTTAACATTAACGTGCGGATTAAGAGAGTTAGCTGGATCTTGGAAAATCATTTGAACTTTGTTGATTACAAATTGCTCAATTTCTTTATATTCTTTTAAGGATTTTCCGTACTTAAATCCTCTTGAAAGTTTTTTGGGTAAAACCTTATCTAATAATTTAATTTCACCAAAAGAGTAATTATTTAAACCAACTAACGCTTTTCCGGTTGTACTTTTACCACTACCACTTTCACCAACTAAACCTAATACCTCTCCTTTATAGATGTTTAGGTTCATATCAGTAACAGCTCTAAAAGCTTTAGAACCACTACCGTAAGTTATATCAACATGTTTTAACGACGCTAAAACTTCTCTACCTTTAGTATCATTCATCATTTGTGTTGTACCAGGTATTTCTACTCTAGCTGTATTATGTTTTAAAAAACCTCACTTTTTTTTGACTTCTGTATATACATTTAAATTTTCAGGAGCTTGAATTATATTATGATTCTTTTTCATTTTCAAATTCCTTTCATAACTTTTGTATTACTTTTGGAGGTTCAAATTGAGGAGCTCTCTCATCTAAAAGCGCTGATTTTACTCTATGAGTTTCTGAAACTCAATAAAAATTAGGCTCATGATGGAAATCTACATCTAAAGCATAGTCGTTTCTAACTGCAAAAGCATCACCTTTTACATTGTTTAAGTTAGAAGGTACGCTTCCTCTAATTGTGCTAAGTCTATTACCTTTATTTAAATCCGGCATACTTAGAATTAATCCCCATGTATATGGGTGTTTTGGGTTTTTAAGAATTTCTTTTGTTGTTCCTTCTTCAATTATTTGTCCTGCATACATAATGCTTATATAATCACTAATACTTGCAACGACACCTAAATCGTGAGTAATGAAGACAATTGATAATTTAAGTTTTTGTTGCAATTCTTTAATGACCTCTAAAACTAAACCTTGAACCGTTGGATCAAGCGCAGTTGTAGGCTCGTCCATAACAAGAATTTTTGGTTCTAAGGCAACAATAGAAGCAATAACAACCCTTTGGATCATTCCACCAGACATTTCGTGAGGATAAAGTTTCATAACCGCTTCAGGATCGTTGATTTTAGTTAATTCTAAAAATTCAACAGCTCTTTTATATGCTTGTTTACGATTTTCTACAACTTTGTTAATTAACATACCTTCAATGATTTGTTCACCAACTTTCATTGTTGGATTAAGCGTAGACATAGGGTTTTGGAAAACAGCAGAAACCACTTTTCCACGGTATTTTGATTTTTCTCATTTAGAAAAATCAAAATGCTCAACGTTATTATTATAAAGTTTGACCTCTCCTGAATCAATTACAGCATTATCTCCGGTTAATCCATAAAGTAAGCTAGTAATGACACTTTTACCACTACCACTTTCACCGATAATAGCATGAACTTTTCCTTCATAAATTTTTATAGAAGGACCTCTTAAAACTTTATTTTTTTCTCCGGGTCTTGCTGGGTTAGTGAAACTTAAATTTATATCTTTAATTTCTGCAGCTATTTTTAATTTTTCACCATTAGAAAATTCTTGATATTGCACATTTTTCATGAAATTTTCTCAATCAAATGCACTATTTCTTTGTTTTCATTTGTCTTTAAGGTTATTAATTAACAAACAAGGTTTTTTGATAAATTTTTTGGTGTTTTTTACAATACAAAATTTTTGTTTCATTTCTTACCTTTGTCTTCTTAATGAATCTTGAATACTTGCACCAATTAATTGAACACTTGCAGTAATTAAAATTAAAACACCAGAAGGAATAAATACGTATCTTAAAAATTGTGGGAATTGTTTTTGACCATCAGAAATAAGATTACCCAATGTAGGAACATCGTCAATAGCCAATCCGATAAAAGCTAATGAAGTTTCACTTAAAATAACTCCAGGAATTGTAAAGACTAATTGTGTAATTAAAATCGGTAAAATAACAGGAATATAGTTTTTAAGGATTTTTCATGTTGGTGTTCCTAAAACTTTAGACGCTGCTACTCATTCCAAGTTTTTAGCTCTTTTTACCTGCGCTCTAATTTGGTTAGCCATACCCGTTCAACTAGTTAAACTTAAACTAAAGACTATAACTCAAAAACTAGGACTAACAACAATTGTCATCAAGATCAAAATTAAAATCGTTGGCACAACTGAAATAATTTTGATGATAAAAGTCATAAATTTATCAAATCTATCGAATTGACCCATCATCACACCAATAGTAATTCCTATAGCTACCTCAATAATAGTTACCATGAATGCTAAAGCTAAACTATATCTTAAACCATGTCATAACCTAGCTCACAAATCACGTCCTTGGTCATCAGTTCCTAATAGATGGTAAATTCCTTTAGAGTCTGTGTAATTGAATAATTGGTGTCTTTCGTCAATGTTGGTTGCGTTAGGATCTTGAGTTGTAAATGGAATAATAAAAGCCAAAATAATAACTAAAACAATAACTAAGAAACCAAAAACTCCAGCGAAGTTTTGTGAATAACGATAAACAAATTCCTTAAATATTTTAGTTTCGCTTTTCATATGAAGTGTTTCATTCATATCAAAAGCATCTCCAACCATTTTTCAACTTTGGTAATTAAATGGTTGTAAAAATGGGTTTGGTGCTAAATCTTTATTTTCTTCGTTAGTTTGACCTAATGATTGCTTAGCTTTCATATTGGCTAGAACTCGATTAGCTCAACTTTTAAATTTATTATCTTTTTTCATTAGCTTCCTCTTCTTCTAACTCTTGGGTCGATTATTTCATAAAGAATATCTCTTGCTGTATATGAAAGTATTGTTAATAACGCAAACATAACAATCAAGAATAAAATAACGTTGTAATCTTTAGATTGAATAGCTTGTAAAAGTGTCGCACCACTACCACTAATAAAGAATATTTGTTCAATAAAAATACTTCCTAAGAAAGAACCAAAAATTACCGCAGGGAAAAATGTTGCAATCGGGAATAAAGAAGGTTTTAAAGCATGTTTTCAAACAAATCTATTTTTTGAAAGCCCTTTAACATAGGCAAATTTAGCATGCATAGAATTAAGTTCTCTATTCAATTCGGTTCTTATATATTTAACATAAACAATGATACTTCCTAAACTTAAGGCTAATCCAGGTAGTATGTATGTTAAAAAGTCGTTTTCGTCAAAAATGTAAGGAATTTTTACTAATCTTCCTAAAAACACTAAAAATAAGGCAAAAACAATTGAAGGTACACTTGAAAAAATACTTACTATAACTGTTGCAGCATTATCAATAAATTTACCTGGATTTTTACCTACAACTATTCCTAAAGGAATTCCAATAACAATAGTTAATAAAACACTAAAAATACCAACTAAGAATGATTTATAAAATCTAATTCAAATAAAATCATTTATTTTTTGACCAGGGAATAAACTTAAACTTATTCCAAAATCACCTCTAAGTAAGTTCTTTAAGTAAATAAAATATCTTTCGTAAACTGGTAAATTTAGTCCGTATTTTATTTCTATAGCTTTTCTTGAAGCTTCATCTTGACCAGCTGTTAATGCGTTACTTCCAGGAATAGCATTGATTAAAAAGAATGTAATAGTAACCACAATTAAACAAACAATAATAAACTCAGAAATAGTTTTGAAAGTTTTGATTAACCCTTTAATTAAAGGAGAATCAATAGCGAAATTTTTCTGAGTAAATGTTAATTTTTCTTTTCTCTTTTTTGAGAAAACTATCTTATTTGAATTTAACTCGTATGTGTTATTTTTGTATAACAGTTTCTCTTTTTTCATTAACCCTCCCTTTTTCTTGGTAAACCACTTCTAGGTGGATTTGTATAATCATATGCATACTGAAGTGAGAATCTAAATAAACTTGATACTCCACCAACTTTTGTTACTTCTCAGTTAGTATCCACTTCCATTAATGGAATAACAAACCCTCCATCACGCACTATCTTTTCTAAATCACCAATAAAGACAAAAACTTGTTCATCATTTCAACCAGCTTCTTTTTGTTCTTCACTAAAGTTGTAAGAGAAGAATTTATTTAGCCTTGCGGTATATTTATTGATATCTTCATCATCACGAATAAATGCTAAATCAATAAATTGATTTCAGTTTCTTTGTGAAATATTTAATCTGTTTCTTGTTTGCTCGCTTAATTTAGATAATTCTTCCAAGCTAAAGTTATTGTTAAAATAACTTGCCACAGCGTGTTTTAGTTTAGAGACTTTTAAATTAACTTCATCAGTTGTTAATGAATCTAAAATATCACTAACAAATACATTATTTAAAACTTTGGCATTTAATTTTGGATAATTAGCCAAAATATATTCTCTAATTTGGTTTGCATGATTTTTAGAGAATAATGTTTTTTCAAAATAATTTGGGTTTACATTAGATTTTTTTAATTCCTCAGTTAAACCTAAGGCTTCAATAGCTGCGTTTATAGCGCTAATATATTCTTGAATAACTAAAGAATAATTTCCTACTTGTGCATTTTCCATATTTTCCATGAAAATATCAATTAAATATGATGCATAAGTGTATGAACCTGAAGGATTATCTTTAAATCCAATTGTTTTTTGAGTAAATTTATCAATTTCGTCGCTTTTGAAAAATGCAGCTACGTAATCTTGAGGACCATTTCCACCGATTCTGTCGTAATTTTGATAAACAATATCAAAATCACCTTTTTCCATAAATTCAACAAATGTATTTTCAGGAAGCGACTTAATGTCAATTTTTATAAAGTCATCAGTAACAACCTTAAGTTGCTGTCTTAAATATTGACCAGCCTTTTTTTGCTCATCTGTAGAATTATTTAAAAATTTAAGTGTTATACCACTTTCTTTTAATTCAGGGTGTTTTGCTTTAAATCTATCTAAATAGAATTTAGCAGTTTCAATATCATATGTGATATCACCCCTTTGTGTTTTTTCAAATTTAAAGACTTTAGCTAATTTGACAATATAATCATTGTTTTGAATTGGGTATGATTTATCGTTTTTAGCCTTAGCTTCTGATCCGTCAAAAAAGTTTTCGAGGTTTCTTCCGTCACTTAATTTACTTTGACCATAAGCTGTTCATGTGTTAACTGGGAAAGAAAAGTCTCAACCAACACTTCTTAATAAATCTTCCCTATTTATAGAGAAATAAATAGCATTTCTTAAATCTTGATCTTGTAAATAACTATTAGCTTTTGTTTGATTATCTAAATTAAAACCATAACCAATTGTTCCATAACCATAAGTTTTATTCAAGAATGTTTTACCTACTGGATCAGATCAGTATTGGTTAATTTTGTTAGCTGGTATTTGAGTTTGAGAGATGTATCCATCATCAAACAATGTTGAATTAACTGTTCTGTCGGTTGAAAAGAAAATTTGTATTTTGTTGCTTATAGTATTATCAGCATCATAATAATCAGGATTTTTTGTTAAAACAATTTTACCTTGAGGACCAAAAACAACATCCCCTGGTTTAACATAAAAGGCTCCTGTAGTTAAAAATTTATCTGGTTGACTTCCATACTCATCAATTCCACCAGCTTGATTTTCAACGTAGCTTCTATTTATTGGAAATATATTGCTTGCGATATTGAAAACTAAATAACTTAAATTTGGTGTTTTGTTTGAATCAAAAATCATTGTAAAAGAAAATCTATCATAACTTAAGGATTTAATTTCGCTTGTAATTTCCCCGTTAGTAAAAATATATTCTTGATAAGGATTTACGTATGGATTTTTAATTAAGACAATATCGTAAATTTTTCCTTTTTTCTCTATTTTAAAAGGTTGTTGGTCTAAATTAATATCAAAATCAGGATTGTTTTTTAAATTATTATTAATTTCATCAATAGAAAAATCTAAAAATAACTGACCTGTATATAAACCAAACTCTTTAGCTGCTTTTTTGATTGCCTCAACCTCAGCCACGTCTATAGGCTGGTTATTTTCATCAAATGTTTGACTTTGTCAAACGTTTTGTGTTGGAACTTGAATAAATTCAGTACCATCAACATCTCATGGGGCTTTTTGGTAATCGTATAAACCTCATGGGTTTTTATAAACTTTATTAAATTTTTTAATGTAGTTCTTTTGTGCATTGACAAATTCTTCAGATTGTCTTATACCATATTTGATAACTTTATCAGTGTTTTGGCTACCGGTATTAATATCTAAAATATATTGGAAATAGCTTCTAATATCTTCAGCAGTAACAACTTGCCCATTACTTCAAAAGTTTTTAGAATTATTCATAACACCTGTAAAAGCTGAATAATTATTAGTATTTACAGGGTTTCTAAATCCGTACATACCAGATGATCTAGTAGCGTCCCCGCCTTCAGTAGATCTAGCCAATCCACCTAAAAGTCCAAAGTTGTCGATTGAGTAAAAAGCACTTGAAACTGCTCCATATCCTCTTTCGTTTTTTAGGCTATTTTTTTGACTTTGGTAAATCTCATCAAAATTAGCGCTTTTTACTTGATTTGGTGTATCTAATAAAACTAAATTAAGTGCTCCTGTAGGAATGATTGATTTTAGTGAACTTGTAGGTCCTGTTTTTAAAAAAGGCTCAACTAAAGAAGGCAAGACTCTATCAACAGATCTATATTTAACGTAGTTTAAATTGTTCAATGGGTCTGCAGCTAAACCAAAATCGTAATTTTTTGATAAAGATGTCCCACTTTGGTTAGAAACACATGCTACAACAGATAAAGGCGCTAATGAGAAAGAACCTAAAACTGCTATATACTTAAATAATTTATTTTTCATCTTACCTCCTATCCATTTATATTAAATTGGTGATCAACCTTAATAATAGATTTGTTTTGATCTGTTGGGTCTTTAACTACTTTTATTGGCGAAGTACTTAAATCTTTACCGTTTTCGCTGATTGTATTTAAACTTCCTAAGTGTATGTCAGCAACAAATTGTTTATTAGCATCCACAAATTCGAATGAATAATCGTGTCCTGGTTTTAATAATGTATCTCTATATTTTGACATTAAAGCATAGTCACTAATTCAGCTGGTGTAGCCAAAGTCTTCAATAGTTTTTTTAGAGTTAATATCACCTTGTTTTTCAAGGTAGAAAATATTATTAGTTTTATCTGTATTTACTGGTAAATAAAGAATTTCGGTTGTATTTTTGTCCACAAATTTAATGTATTTAATTTTATTAGCAACTTCCAATGGAACATAACCATACATAGCAACAGCATCTAAATCTTTGTTTCTGTATAATCCAGAAATATAACGATCTCCAACACCATAACTTTTAAGTTGTGAAACAAAAAATGCTTTAGGACGTGAATTAACTTTATTCCCTTCAAAGTCTAAGATTCTGATTTCGTCGTCAATAATAGGATTTAATTTATCGTCATAAAGTTCCATGCCAATTACTTCTTTTTGAACTTTATCTCTAAAGAATCCGTTACTTCTAGCAGCAAAAGTACCAAATAATGAATTTTGTAATCTGTCACTATTTGCTCAAATATCTACGTTGTATAAACTACCAGCAATTGTTTCAATAGCTGTTTCGATTTTATCTAATGTTTGTTGTCTTAATCTCGAAATCTCTTTTTGTGTTTCTTCTAATTCTTTAGAAACATTTTCGTATTCTTCTGTTTCACGAATTAAAGAATCTAAACGAGCCTGTAATTCATCAGATTTTTTAACTAATTCAGCTGTAGATAAGTTAAATTCATTAATTAACTCAATTCTTCTTTGTCTTAATTGTTGATATGAACTATTTAAAACTCCAACTCTATTAGCTTCATTTATTTCGCTTTGAGGAATTAACTTTTCGTTTCAGATTCTTAATTCTCTACCATCTACCACATAATCAAGAGCAGTATTTTGCTCATTTACATTTTTAATGTAAGAAGGTAATTCTTTAAAATCAACATCAGAAGGAACAAAAGTAGTTTGGACATAATCTCTTGTTAAACTTTCGGCAATACTATAAATGTAGTCAGTTATTTTATCATTTAGAAGCGGTTCAGTTCTTGAGAGGTTGTAATTTATAACATCAGAACTAGGTGTACCGTCATTAAATAATGAAAAGAAGAAATCACCATATTGAACTGGGCTAGATTTACCAAAATCTCTAACAACCATAAATCCACCTAAAAGGAAATAAAGGTCGTTTGAATCTAAATTCTCAACTGCTCTAGGATCTTGTGATAATGATTTAATAAACTCGTTTATTATTTTTTGAACATCGTTAACATCAAAAGCTAAAACATCTTCAGGATCAAATAATTGTTTATCTTCGTAAAAGCTCTTTCACGCACCAGCAGCAACATCAATTCCGTATTCTTTACTTAAAATTGCTTGATTTTGAACTAGTTCAGTTGCAGGATTAAAGTCTTTTACAGCCATAAAAAACGAACTTCTTCTAAAGTTTAACATTAACAAGTTAGCTGCTTGTTGTTCGTCTAAAGTGATATTTTTGTCATTTTGGTACTCAGATATAAATTTGTTTATATCGAATTTAGTTTTTACATATTCAACATCTCAATCATATTCAGGTCTAAGAATTTTTGAAATAGGGTTTAAAACTATTTTTTTAGTTGCTTTTGAATAATCTATTGAACCAAAAGTGAATAAGTCTTCTCAAGTATCAAACAATAATGTGTTAGTTTTTTCAATGCTTTTTTGTTCATTTTGAGTAACTTCTTTTTCAACTTCATGTATTAAGTTAGGGTTGAATGAAAAGTAAAATGGTTCGGCTTCATTTTTAAGGTTTTCCGCAAAAAGATTAATTCCTATTTTTGAAAAAGCATTAAGTCTGTTTTCAGCAAAAGCTAATAAGGTTTCTTGATCTAAAACTCTATTTTTTGAGTCTGTAGCTAAAATGCTTCCACTAGCAGGATTTAGAAGAGAACTAAAAATAGAGGCACTAAAGTTATAAGCAATAAATGTGGAATCAGGCGCGCTTAAGTTATATTGGTCAGCAATTGTTTTGATTGTATTTAACTGTCCTTCTAATGAAGCTAAAAATCTACTTTCTCTAGCTCTTGGGAATGAGAATTTTGATTTTATGTTATTTTGCGAATCAACAAAAGTTAATATTGGATTTGGATTACCTCAGCTAGCATTTGAATTTTGAGCAAAAATATCTCCATAACCTTGTGATAATTGTACATACTGTTGAACTGTATTACCTTTTAAAGCAAAATAACGAAACGCTTTTCTTTCAGAAGTTAATGAGTTAGTTGCAGGATTATATTCAATTGGATTACTTCTTTGAATAATCTGATCAATATAGCTTTGTGGCATTTGTTCTTGGAACATATTAGTTAATTTAACATCTAATTTTCCACCCATGAATGTATTTCTGTCGTTTCAACCTGATTCATAGTAGTTTAAAGTAATAAAATTAGAAATCATTGATTCAACTTCACGAATTCTATCTCTTACATAATCACTTTCATCTAGTGTTAGAACCTCATTTAAAGGTACATTGATAAATGGTGTTCCATCTTCATTTTTAAGATTTATTTTTGTAATTTTTAATCTTATATCATTTGGTCTATCAGGATTTTCAACGATATTCTCGCTTTCAATAAATCTAAAAATTAAGTTTCTGCTTCCGTCCTCGTTAGTTCTAAAATCGTATGGTATTGGTTGATTTAGTCCATCTCTTAATGATGAAACTACTTTTTCTTCATCAGCATTTTGGAAAACTAAATTATTATTTTCATCTAAATATAAAGCTTTTGCTTCAGTTCTGTAAAATGGGTTTAATGTTCCTGAATTGTGATCTAAAGAGTTAGCTAAAAATAGATCCCCAAGTCTAATTCCTTTATCCTCAGCATATTTTTTAAGACCTTCAAAAGTTTGTAAAAATCTTCTATAAGGGTTGCTTATAGTATCAAAAACTGAATCTTTATTTTTTGATCCTCAAACATCTTCAACGGTTTCAGTAACTCACTCACCATTTTTATTTTTAAATTTGAATCTTAAAAATGTTCCTGTAGGAGATATATCTCCAACAGCATTAACTCTGTCATAATCTAAATTAGTTCTAGCTTGTAAATAATTTTTAAGAGCTATATCTGAGTAATATGAACTGTCTGAAATACCACCATTAACACTTATTCCACCAACAATAATTGCGTTATTTTCATTGTCTAACGCTTGTGATTTTTCTAATGTTAAATGGTGTCCATATTCATGCGCTGCAACATATTTTAAAAAGTCTGTTGAAATACCATCGAAATTATCAAGTGTGGCAGCTAAAACTAAAGGGAACCCAATTCTATCGCTATCACTCATTCCTTTATAAGGTCCATTTTCTAGTGAATACTCATAAAAACCTTGCTCATTTAATTTTCTTTCAACGTGTGGTCCGAATTGATTTTTTAGTAAATGAGGGAATTTTTTTGTTACTGTTTCATATAAACCATCATAAGCTTCGTTATAAATTTGATATTTTCTAAAGTTTAGCGGGTCTGATGTTGGGTTTTCTTTTTTCAATAGAACATCCTCAGCACCAACGCTTATAGCTATTGGTTTAATAGCTCCAGGATAGTCAATAGCACTCTTAAATTGAGAAAACTCTTTTTCCTTATCAGCCATGTCAAAAGCGTTATAAGTTAAAATGAATGATCTGCTAGTTTTTGGATTAAAAAGAGTTACATATAAAATAGCATCTTTATTTTCGATATTTTTAATATTTCAAGTTTCTAATTTATCAAAATCAGCTTGATCAAAATTAGGAATTTCATTCGCAGCAATTAATCTGTTTCTGTAAAAATAATTTTGATTATTTTTTGCATCTCTATAAAAAATTATATCTCTGCCAATATAGTTATCTAGATCATATAAATCTAAAAAGTTATGAATGTTTTCTTTAGCTTTATCAGCTAAAACTTTTTCGCTAATAATTGAAGCTTTAGCTAAATTATCTTCGTTTAAAATAATAAACTCACGAGCTTTTTGACCTTGTTCATTGGTGTATTCAAAATTAAATCTAATTTGTTCTACTCCTGAAGTAGAATTTAAAGCTGATACAAGTGTCATCTTTTTAAAGTCGTTGATGGTTAAATTTTGTAACTCTTGATCTAAATCTTTTTTAAGTTCTTCGAGTTTTTGTTCATTTAAATCAGTATTTAAAATTAGGTTGAATCCTTGGGTTTTTAGTGTGCCTTTAGGGTTAGAATAAACATAAAATTCTTTACCAATTAACTTACCTGGCATTGAAATTGAAAAGTATGAGTGTAATCTTCTACCATTTTCACTAGCGGCAACAAAGTTTTTGATAGCACTTGAAAAAGGAATATTTTTTAAGTATGAATCAACAACATCTTTAGATTGTAAATCTGCAAATGTTCTTGTAGCAAAGCTATCTGGAGCATTGTTAGGCCCACTTAGAGTTGAAAAAAGTGGCATTGATCCAAAAAATGCATCTGGGAAAAATTTAATTTCACTTGATTCTTTATGAAGAGTTGAGTGAGATCCTAAAGTAACAGCATTACCATTTTGCTCAACTCCTGGAACAATTCTAAAACTTTCAAGAGTAATTAGATCCGGACCTCAAGCAACATTTTCAATAAATCATTTAGAAAATTCAATAAATTGTTTTGGTTGTACAGCCAAAACATACTCATCAAAAAATGAGAATGATCCATATTTAACTTCTAAAACAAATGACTCATTATAAATATCAAAATATTTATTGAAAAATTCATTAAATGAATATTCTTTTGTGTCATTGTTAAATTTATAAGTGTTTTTTTCTAAATTAAATGATGCGACATTTTTGCTTTTTAAAGGATCTAGAATACTAACTTGTGGTTCTAATTGGTTATTTTGGTTATAGATTAAACTAAAATTATTTGAAAATTTAGTTTTATCAGCAGGAGATAATGCTCCATTACGCTCATCTGAGTGATGAGCATAAATAAACATCGAACCCAATGTTGTAAAAGACCCAGCCGCAATAATTGCTAATGAAAGTAAAACTTTTGCTTTTAATGACATCTTTTTAATTTTTTTCATTTTTTTCATATTTACTTTCCTTTCTAGCTACATTAGCTGTTATTTTTAAAATTGTTTTGAAAATTCTTTTAATCACGCGAGTGTTTGTTGCACTGCTTTTATGTTTGAATAAAGCATAATTAATTCGAATGGTCCAAAGTTATTTTTTGGATTATTAGAATCTTGTGTGTATTGAGATAATCTGAATTTTGTGTATTTTTCGTTTTTGAAGATTGAAATTAATTCTCCATCAGAATTAATTTCTGTATTTAAAAATTCATAGTATTTTTTCATCGCTTCAAGAAGCTGTGGTTTTGTGTTTTGATCTTCAAAGAAATTATTTAAGGCTTTTGCGTATTCAGTTTCTAAATCTTTTAATTTATCAACATAAGCTTTTTTATCACGTTGTGGAGCGTTGAATATGTCTTGACTATAGTCATTAATGTTACGTAAAACAGAATGAGATGAAACTTTATTTTTAAGATTTTCATCAAGTAAATCACGAGCAACACTATCAGCAGTTGTATCGTTTATAAAGTTTTTGCTAATGTTCTCATATTGAGCATTAAGTAAATCTCTTAAAAGTGCATATATTTCTTGCGATGGTATACTTGGTAAATATGATTTTGCTTCTTCATATTTGACTTTATTTAATTGCATTTTATCTTTTTCATCATTTAAAAGTCTTTGACTTTGATTTACAACATATTCCATAGCTGTAAGCGGTGAATATTTTAGTGTTGTTGTTCTGTTATCAACAAAAGAACTTATAACTTCAATAACCACTGTTGATTCATTATTTAAAACTTTAGATAATTCATTTAATTTTTCTAATGAACTCTTATCTGAGTTAAAAATTGATCCAAAAACAGAGTCATAATTATTTACAAATCACTCTAAAATTGCATTTGTATTTTCATTGATATATTCTTGATTTAAATCATTAATTTTTTGAACAAAATTATCTTTTGCTAATTTAGCTTGAACATCTTTTAATACTTTTTCAGAGTTGTTTTGGTTATATTCAGGCAACTTTAATAAATTAGAGATGTTTTGCGCTTGTGAAACATATTCTTCATAAAGTGAAACTGACGCTTGTGAACTTTTATATAATTTTTGGAATCTTGTTAATACCTTGTTGTATTTAAATAACTTATCAAATTCACTTGAAAAAACGTCAATTTCAGCTTTTGCAAAAAATTGATAAAGATTAGTTGCATTATTAATTTCATTATTTAAAAATTGCAATCTTAATAATTTATCAAAAAGACCGATTAAAGCATCTGTGTTTATTTGGTCAATTTCGCTCATTTGTGAATTAATATATGAAAGTAACTGTCCATATTCTTGAGCATTTGCTTGTTGAAGCTGTTGAGCTTTTAAAGTAATTTGTTCTTTAATTTGTTGATTCATTAAAGTAACTGTCTCAATTTGAGAATTATACTTAGCTACAAGTTTTTGTTGATTTTCATTTGTGTATTTATTATCTATTTGTTCAATAAACGAATTTATTTGAGTTAATGTTTTTAATGAATAATTGTATTCAATGTATTTTAAATCATATAAATCATTAATGATTTCTTGATTTTGATCTTTGTTTAAAACGCTAGCAAAATATTTAGCATTATCTTTGTAAAATTTAGAAACTTTTTTTCTAACAGGATCAGTTATATTTAAAACGGTTTTTAATATTTTTTCATCGTTAATTTTTCCATCAATTTCAATTGGCAGAATACTTAAATTACTATCAGCACCTCAAAAAGGATTAAATTTAGTATAGTCATTTGTATGAATAATTTGAGTTAATCAGACTGTATCATTGAATAATTTGAATTTTTGAGTTTGCTCAGCTAAATTTTGAGCTTGTTCGCTCTCTTGCAATAATCCCGATTTAATTAAATTTAATGACGCGATACTATCTTCGTAATTTTTAATTGCGTTAGTATCTGTTGTATTTTGTTTTTTCTCTTGTAAATTATTTATTAATAAATCTAAATTACGTTCATAATATTTGAACATTTGATCCATATATGCTTGTTTATCTTTAGGAGGTAAATCACTAGCTGCTGTGGCATTTGAATAAATAGCAACTTTATTAATGTATGTTGTTAAAAGAAAGAATAAATGACCAAGATCACGTCTATCATCGCTATAATCAGATAAACCTTCTAAATCATTATCCATACCAGCAATAGCCTTTAAATATTCTTCTTCTAATTTTAAAGCACCTAATTTTTCTTTATCAGCTCTTAAAGCTAGCTCTTTAGCGTAAATTATTAATTCTCTTATAACTTTTTTTGGTTCGAAGTTTCTTGAAACCACACCACCAGTAGCTTCTTTTGAAACTTCTTTTAATTGTTCTAATTCAGCCAAAATTTGTTCTTTTTCTTTAGATAATTGCTCATTTAATTCTTTTTGCTCATTAAGATTATCATTAGAGATTTTTAATTTTCCGTCTATTTCATCGAAAGTGCTTGAAACGCCTGCAAGAAATTCAGAAACTAAATCAGAATACAATTTATCAATTTTAATTTTTAAAACATCAAGATCTTGCTCTTGATTTAATTTAGCTAATTCAGCATTATATTTAATAACTAATTCTGGATTTAAACCTGTTTGGTTCATTTTATCAATTAAAGTTGTTAAATGTTCTTTAGTTTTACTAATTTGATCATTCTTATTTTCTTTAGTTTGACATGAGGCGGCTAAAAAACTTGTAGAAAGTACACTAGACGCTATAAAAAGTGGTTTTAATCTTTTAAATCTCATATTTTTTTCTCTTTTCTTAATATTTATAATTAAATTAATTTAAATTTTATTCTTTTTTATCAAAAAACCTAATTTTCGAAAGTAAATTATTATTTTTTTAATTTAACGATTTTTGGCAATATTTTTACAAATAAAAAAATAATAATTTGTCTTTTTAAGATTAAAAAACGAAAGTTAAGGATTAAATCCAAAAAATGAAAATAAGTTATGTTTTAGGGGTAAATTTAAAAAATTTTTATCTTTTATATGCTTATATAAAAAAATTATAATCTGTGTTATTTTGTTTAATGTAGAAATGTTTTTATTTTTCTTTTATATAATTTAATTAGTACAAACAAGGAGACAATTATGAAGAAAAAAATTATTATCCCCTCAATTTTAGTAACAGCATCTACTTTACCATTTGTAGTAGCTTGTTCTCAAGAACAAAAATCTGAAAATCCAAAAACTGAAAAACCTGCTGATCCACAAACACCTCAAAACCCAAACACATCTGGGCAAACTCAAACACAAGGTCAAGGATCAACCTCACAAGAAAATACACAACAAGAAAATAAATTACTTAATGATTATTTAGTTAAAACAACAAATAACTTAGGAACAATTAACCAAGTTAGAGGAGTTATTTCTAAATTTTTATATTTAGATGAATCTAAAAAAACTGAAGTTAATGGTGGTTTATTCACCCAATTAAACAAATTAGCCGGAAGTGACCAAGCAAAAACACAAGCTGTAGAAAAATTTAAAACCGAATTTGTTCCTGCATTCGAAGCTTTAGTTGGTCTTTTTGGTGAAAACGCACAAAAAATACAAAATTACGCTAAGGACTCTGGCGTTGATTATAAAGCTTTAAAGGCTGAATTTAACAAAAAAGCTAATGAAGCTTTTGCTAAAGTTGCTGAAGTAATGAAAGCTTTAGGAATGCAAAATTCATACACTAGCTATAAGGATTTATTAACTGATGAAGCTTTAATGCCTTTAGTAAAAATTAATGAAGGTTTCTGAAACGCTTCAAACAAAGTTATTCCAGCTGGAGCAACATATAATGATTTAGCTAGATTTTTCGAAGCTATTCAAGGGGCTTTAACTTCTTACGCTTCTAAAGAAGATGCCGATTCTACTCAAGTAGTTAAAAACTTTGCTGCAATGCTTTCTTTAATGAGTTTTAGACAAGATTTATTATTTAACGGTGTAATTAATTCACTTGCTTTAGTAGAAATTTCTAAAAATGCTGATCAATTAAGTAAAACATCAGTAGCTAAAACTCTTGAATCTGACAACCTTGCAAAAAGATTTGACGAAGCATATGCATCTATTAAAGAATTAGCTCAAACAGTAACAAAATTAAATAACGAATCATTGACAAAAGAAAAATTAATGGCTTTAGCAGAAAAGTTAAGTGCAAATGAAGCACTTAAAAACTCTGTTTTATCATACGCTAAAAATGTTTATGGAGACGAATCAAACAACCCTGGTTTTGCTAAAAACGGTTTAATTAAGTCATATCAAAACGCAGACGCGGCATTTAAAAAAGTTTTAGGACAAGCGCAACAATTAGATAAAAATGCTTACGCTACTTTAGAAAAATTCCAAGGTGTTTATTTTGATTTAGCAACAACATGAATGGGTGGAGTTGGTATCTTCTTAAATGGACAACAAGTAGCTAACTCAGTTAAATCTTTATCAGAAGTTGACACAACTACTGTTACAGGTTTAAATGAGTCAGAAATGGCAACTTTAAACAAACTTAAAGAAGTGGCTGCTTCAGTAAAAGATTATGGTAAATATGGTTTAGTAAATCAAAAAGTTAGATGAGTTACATCAAAATTACAAGCAATGACAAATGCTTTTGGTCAAACAAGCGAAGCAAATGATAAGTTAGCTTATGTAGAAAACCCAAACTTAAAATAGTAAGTAAAAAATCCTAGAAAACTTCTAGGATTTTTGTTTTTTTAACTTACGCTGATGAAGTGTGATGAGAGAGTCTATATTTTCGAAAAATTTAGAAAC
>NZ_JAZDWZ010000012.1:0-21874 GCF_036350065.1 Mycoplasmopsis ciconiae
ACTTTTCTGTCATTCTTATATTATACCATAATTACAATGTAATTATGTAAAAAAAATTATTTTTTTTATTTATATATTTATATATAAATAACTTTTGAAAAAACACTAAAAATGGCCTCTAACTTGGAAACTTGGAAAAAAACACAGCACATAAATAATTAAATGTGGCTGTGTTTTTTAGTGTGTTGACTATCTTGATTCACAAAAAAGTTTTATTTTTTGTTTGGAGTTGGTATTAAGAAAATAAAAATTAATGTTGCGATTAATGTAAAAATAGAATAAATAAATCCTAATCCAACAAAAATTGTGATAACCAATAACAGTGAATGGTGAGGTGCGTTAGCTTCTTTTGCCCGGATATAAAGAACAACGCAAATATACAAGAAGTAAGAATTAAAAATAATAAACACCACTTGAATAATTACACTTATTGCGTATGATACCTTTTGGTTTTGTGGGTAAAAAGGCACAAATAAACTAACAATAAATAAAACAGCAAAAAATAACGAAATACCCATTCAAATCATATTTGTTTGATGATGGTTTTCTAAATGTTTTTGATGCATTTTTTTAATTTTTTCTTTGAATTGTTTAAACATATTTTAATTATAACTATTAATATAAAAATAATGTACGAATTTTTATATTTAAATAAAAACTAAGTGTTTTATAATATAAAACACATGAAATTAAAAAAAGTTAAAATCGGGATTGTGGCAGAATACAATCCATTTCATAACGGTCACATATACCAATTACAATATGCAAAAAAATTATTTCCTAATAGTCAAATAATTGTAGCAATGAGTCACAAATACACTCAACGTGGTGAAATAGCTGTAGCCTCATATAGACAAAGAAAAAAATATGCCAAAAAATACGGCGCTGATAAATTTGTAAAATTAGGTGTAAATATTTCTTCCCAAGCTGCTCATATTTTTGCCAAAGAAGCTGTTTTAAAGCTTAATAAGAAAAAAATAGATTATTTACTTTTTGGTAGTGAAAGTGATAATGTAGAAAATTTATTATTTTTAGCTCAAACGCTTAAAAATAATAAGCAACAATACAATCAATTAGTTAAAAAACATCTAAAAAATAAAGGTACAAGCTTTCCTAAAGCTTGTAACTTAGCCTTAGAAGAGTTAACAAACCAACAAATTACATTACCAAATGATATTTTAGGAATTGAATATGTCAAAACAATTGTTGACAATGACTTAAAAATAAAACCCATAAGCATAAAAAGAACAATTGATTTTCATTCAGAAACAACACATTTAAATTTCGCAAGCGCTTCAAAATTAAGATCCATGCTTAAAAATAATCAAGATATTAGTGAATTTTCACCAATGATTATTAATCCCAAAAAAATCAAATATATAGAAAATTTATATCCGAAATTTCAAAAAATAGTTAAAAACAAAAGTGCTAAAGAATTAACAAAATACAAAATGATTAGTGAAGGAATTGAAAATTTATTTAAAAAACACATTGACCAACCTTCTTATGAGGCTTTTGTGCAGGAGTGCACTTCTAAGCGTTACACTTCTAGTAGAATCAAAAGAACAATTCTTTTTGTTTTATTAAAAATCAAAAAATAACTTTTTATAAAAGCGTTAAAAAAGACAAGATTTAATCTTGTCTTTTAATTTATTTTGTTTTTTTGGCTTTGATAAAGTGATTTTTGATTGTATCTTTATATCTATATGAATAGTAAAAAATATTTGCTAAGGCAAAGAAACCAAGATAACTTACAAGCGCAAGTGTATTTTGATTTGTTCATTTTTCGTTTACTAAAAATGGGAAGAAATAAATTAAAGTTGAAACAATAATAATTAGTGCCGCAACATAATACATAATTTTTTCATAAATAGGAATTTTTGTTATTTTCTTTTGTTTAGATAAAACTAAAGCACTTACATAAGTTAAAACATATTGGAGTAAAAAAGCAATTGTTCCAACAGTAGCAACAAAATCAAATGCTTGACCATCTAAATTAAAAATCGTTGGTATAAGTGTAAAAATAGTCATTGACATCATGATTAAAACTGCATGAGTTCAAATTGCATTTTTGTGTTGGTTGTGTTTGTTTGTTTTAGTTAAATATTTAGGTAAGTACCCATCTTCAGCAAATTTTACAAGAGCTTTTGGATAGCTAATGCTACTTGTTAGTGTACTTGAAAAGTTATAAAAGATAATATAACCGCTAAAAGCAACAACCCCAAAAGTACCCATGCTATTTTTATATATTTTTACAAATGAACCATTTTCTTTTAGGTCGACATTAATAAATAAAATATAACCAAGAACATAAATGGCGATTATAACCATAAAAGCTAACATCATCACTTTTTTAAAGTTTTTGAATTTAACTTCATTTGCTAAATTAGGTACTACTTCAATTCCACCAAAAGCAAACATAAATAAAATAATGTTACTGAAAATTAAATATGCATTAATTTTTTTAGTATCTTCAATTATATTGCTTTGTGAGCCAGGGTTAACAAAAACTAAATAAATCAACCCTCCAAAACCTAAAGCCAAAATACTTCACTTAATTGCAGCGCTAGCAAAAATTAATACTTTACTTGTTTTGAGAGTAAATGTTGAAATTACAATAATTACTAAGAAAAACACAATTGAAATAATTCTAACAATTCATAAAACCGTTTCATCAGCATTAAGAACTTCAGCAATTTTTACTAAAAATAATGGACCAGAAGCTGAAAGCAGAGGTGATTGAATATACTGATTAAACAAAGTAAAAAAAGTTAAATATTTTTTGTTTGTTCTTTGTGCGTAAGCTACACTTCCGCCCTTATCTTCAGGAAAGGCGTTAACTAATCTACTAAAAGCTAAAGCTGTGGTTATGGCTAAAAACGCTGTTATAGCAAAAATTAGCACACCCCAGTAGCCTAATTCAACAACATTAACAATTGTCGCAATAAAACCAAATCCAATGACATAGTTAATCGCTAACATCGTAAAAGTTTTTTCATTAAATTCTTTTTTCATAAATCCTCGGGAATTATTATAACCAAAAAGTTAATTTTTTACATAAAAAAACAATAAAAAATAAATTTTTCGTTTTTTACGCTTAAATTAATTTGTGTTTTTAACTTTTTTATTTACATGTTGATATCAATAGTAAAAAATATTTGCAACAATAAATAAACCAACATAAGTTACCAAAATAATTGTGTTATTTACACTTCAACTTTGATTCACTAAAAATGGTAAAAAATAAACAAGTGTTGTAATAGTAATTATGAATATGGCTAAATAATACATAATTTTCTCGTAAAGCGGAATTTTAGCTATTTTATTTTGTTTAGCTAAAATTAGCGCGCAAATATAAGTTAATAAATATTGCAGTAAAAAGGCAATTGTGCCTACTTTAATAACGATATTAAAAGCAGAACCATCTAATTTAAAAATTACAGGTATTAGTGTAAAAATAACCATTGAAACAATAATCAATATTGCGTTAGTTCAAATTGCATTTTTGTGTTGGTTGTGTTTGTTAGTTTTAGTTAAATATTTAGGTAAATACCCTTCTTCAGCAAATTTTACAAGCGCTTTAGGGTAAGTTATGCTAATGGTCATTGTAAAGCTAAAGTTATAAAAAAGTAAATATAAACCAAACATAACTAAACCAAACACACCCATGCTATTTTTGTAAATATTTACAAATGAACCATTTTTTTGTAAATCAGTATTAATAAGTAGCACATAACCTAAAATATAGATAGATGTGATTATTAAAATACTAAAAATCATTACTTTTTTAAAGTTTTTAAATTTAACTTCATTAGCTAAATTAGGCACTACTTCAATTCCGCCAAAGGCAAACATGAAAAAAATAATGTTACTAAAAATTAAATAAGCTGATACTTTTTTAGCGTCATCTATATTTTGCATTGCTGTAGCTGGCTGTTTAATTACTAAATAAATTAATCCACCAAAACCTAGAGCCAAAATAATTCACTTAATTGCTGCACTAGCAAAAATTAAAAACTTGCTAGTTTTTAATTTAAATGTACTAAGCAAAATAATAACTAAGAAAAAAATAACTGAAGCGACTCTAACAATTCACAAAATTGTTTCCTCTTGCGTAAATTGCTCAGCAATTTTTACCAAAAATAACGGTCCACTTGCCATAAAAATGGGCGATTGGATATATTGATTAAAGAACATAAAAAAAGTTAAGTATTTTTTACCAGTTCTTTGTGCGTAAGCTACGCTTCCTCCTTTATCTTCATTAAAAGCATTAACTAATCTACTAAAAACTAGTGCTGTGGTTATGGCAATAAATGCAGTAACTGCAAAAATTAAAATCCCTCAATAACCTAATTTAACAACATCAACAATTGTGGCAATAAAACCAAAACCAACAACTGTGTTAATCGCAAACAAAGCAAAGCTTCGTTCGTTAAATTCTTTTTTCATAATTCCAATTATATGCAAAAAGTTATTTTTTATGCTAAAAAAGTATAAAAATGTAACTTTTTGCGTTAAAAGCCAAAAAACAAAAAATAAAAAAAAGAACGAATAAGTCTTTAAACTCATTCGTCTTTATTATTATGTTAATTGATGTCTATATTTTATCGAAATAAAGTAAAAGTTTCTAGCAATGTTATTTTTTTTAATAATATAAACATAATTTTTGACCATTTTCATGGAAGACACAAAAAATATTGGTCAAAATTACACTAAATATTTACACAAATTTTGGAAGGGGAGACAAAAAACGTTTTTTAAAAATGGGCATATATAAATTGGAAAACTTCAAAACTAATCACATTGGAAAAATTTATAAATAATGCCAAAGGCTGTCGGTAATTGAACAGGAATTATATTTATAAAAGTGGATATAATTTTATAACTAATGATACTACACGTTTCTTTTTTTATCTCCCCAAACTTATTTTATTTTAAAACGAGTGTATTTCATAGCAAAATAAATAAAAAAATTTATTTTGTTTTTACGCGTTCCCTATTTTTTTCACTTTTTCAATAATCTGATATATTTCCTCTTTAGAATTTGCGGAATTTATTTTACTTATTAACTCATTTTTGTAACTTTCGTCTTCAAAATGAGTTTGATTAATAAGTTTTATAGCGTCTTTATACGCCTCATATTGAGTTATTTTTGCATTTATTACATTAATTATTGGTGTTTCTGTAAATGCTAATTCGTTAATTTGTGTTGTTTTTCATCATTCTCTTTGACCAAAATCAAAATTATTTAAATTTGTGTTATATCTAAAAGCTGATTCGTGAATTTCTTTAATTTTAGGAAGATTTATTTGTTTTAAGTTTTGAACATTTTCAAAAGCAGATTGATAAATTACTTCTAAATTAGGAGCGTTTAAAATGTCGATGTTAGTTTCATAAAATGCATTACCATCAATAACCTTGACATTAGGCATATAAATATTTGTTAATCTGTTTTGGAATTGAAAAGCTGATAAACCAATTTTTTCAACTTTATCTAATTGCACTCTTTTAAGTGACGCTTCAGAATTTATTTGTGCATTTGTGTTAGCAAACGCATATGGCTCAATTTCTATTACATTTTCCAAGATAACTTCTTCAATGTTATTAAGATCGCTAAAAGCTCTTTTAGCCACTTTAATAACATTAGGTAAATTTACTATTCTAGCTGAGTTATCGTTATATTTGTATAAAACATTGTTAATAATAATTGCTTGTTTTTTATTTTGTAACTCAAGTCAAGGAGTTTTGTCAAAGGCGCTAACTTCAATATCTTTAGCATTTTCAAAAGATATATTTTCTAAAGAGTAACTTCCTTCAAATAATTTATCAGCAACAGCTTTAATTTTAGGTAAATTGATTGATTGTAAGCTTAAATTTGAAGCAAAAGCTAACACTCCAGCTTCTTCTAAATTCTCTAAATTATAAGTAGTTACGCTTTTAGCGTTTTCAAAAGTTGATCTGCCAACTACCTTTAAATTAGGTAAGTCAAATTTTTTGACTTTAATTGCATTATGAAAGGCGAATTCTTCAATTTCTTTAACATTATTAGCGTTGATTTGTTCTAAATTTGTTGCGTTTTCAAAAGCGTTTTTAGCAATTTTTAAAACGTGTGGAACATTTACTTTTGTTATAAAGATATTATCCTTAAAAATATTAGCTGGTAAGACTTTTAAAGAAGCGGCGCTAAAATATTTAATTGGTGAATCAATCAATTCATTACCCTTTAATTCAGTTATTTTAGGAATATTTAGTAACTCTAAAGCACTTGTGTTTTCAAAAGCTCTTTCACCAATTTCTTTTACATTTAATAAATTCATTTGCTTAATATTTTTAACATTTTTAAAAGCGTAATTACCGATAAAAACAACATTATCTAAATCTATATTAGTTAAGTTTTTTGCGTTGCTAAATGCGCTGTGTCCTATTTTTTGTAATAGTGGTGCGTTTATCGTTTGTAATTTAGATTCAGAAGCGTTAGCGCTAAAAGTACCATCCTTAATTTCTTTAACCTTTTTAAGATTAATGCTTATAAGTTCATCCATGTCAGAAAAAGCGAACTCATCTACTTGCGTAACATTTTCAAAATTTAGATTTTTTAATTTTGTACCACTAAAAGCATATTTACCAATTTTTTCTAAGTTGGGCGCAATAAATTCTTTTAGTCTTGAGATATTAGGTTCTATATTTTTATTGTGAAAACTTTGATCATTAACAACCTTAAGTTTGGGTGCTATAAAACTTTCTAATTTTCACACATCAGCAAAAACACCTCTTTCGTTTTCGAGATTGGAATTATCTCCTAATATTTCTAACTCTGGAAAATTTGCACGTATGATTGATGTATTTCTAAAAGCTTGATCATTTATTTTTTTAACTTTTAAACCAACTACTTGACTTAGATTTTTAGCGTTTAAAAACGCGTTATTTCCAATAACTTCTGTATTGTTTAAATAAACTTTTTGTAATTGTTCAGCATCTTGAAAAGCTGAGTCTGATATATATGTAACTTCTTGGGGAATTGAAATTACTATTTCTTCTTTTAAAACATAAGGCTTAACAGCAAGTAAAACGTTATTTAATATTGCAAAATCATTGGTTTCTAAGGTGTCTAAAAGTCATTTGGAATTTTGAAATAACCCCTTACCAGCACCCTTAAGCTTAGGAGCGTTAATTTTGCTTAAATTTTTTCTATTAGCAAAAGCACCATTATCTATATATTCAACATTAGGTAAATTTACTTCTTTTAAATGATCATTTTCAAAATCAAACTCACCTATGCCGTAAGCATCAAAATTATTGCTTCCGATTTTTATTACGCTATCTAAAGATATTTTTTCTAATTTTTTGAAATTAGAAAAAGCTCTATCGCCAATTTGTTTTACTTTAGGTAAGTTCAATTCTACTAAAAAGTCATTACCAACTTTCTCTTGTAAAAAAGCATATAAACCAATTTCTAAAACATTCGGTAAGTTTACGGTTTTAATTGTTGATACATCTTCAAATGAACTTTGCATTATTTTAGTTACGTTTGGAAAGTTAATGTCAATAATTTTTGTGCCTTCAAAAGCTCTAGCTGGAATTGTATCTAAACTATCCATTTCTACAGCGCTTAAACCCGAACGACTAAATGCAGAATTACCTAATTCAGTAACTTTATTTAAGGTAACATTTTTTAATTTAGTTGTTTGCTGAAAAGCTTCAACACCAATTTTTTGTAAATTAGGAGCAATAAAGCTTTCTAAAGAATCAACGTTTTTTAGTGCTCTATCACTAATTTGCTTTAATTTAGGGAATTCTAAATTTTTAACTTTAGTATTTGTTAAAGAACCTATACCAATATTTTCTAAATTATTTGCTTTTATTTTTTCAAGTGCATAAAAGTTATTAAGTGATGAATCACCTAAATCTTTAACACTTGATAAATCAATTTTTTTAACTTTTTCGGTATTAACAAAAGGAGATTGGGCTATATTTTCAACATTTGTATCTACTTGATATTCACTATCTAAGTTTTTTAAGTTAGCATGAACTAAGGTTTTATTAAAAACCACTTGATTTATGTTGTTGATATTTTGATCAAAAATATTATTAAATCATTTTGTGTTGTTGAATGCATTAGCTCCAATATTTGTGTTAAGTTTAGGTGCATTTATGGTTGCTAAATTTATATCATTAATAAATGCATTATTGCTTAGCAATGATAAATTCAAAGCTTCAAAGCTTTGCAAGTTTTGATTGTTAGCAAAAGCAAAAGCATCAGCTTCAATTAAATTATTTAACTCTAAATTAGTTATTTTGGTGTTTTCTAAACCTTTAAATTTTACTTTTAAAAGTTGTGGCGCTTGCAGTTGTTTTAGATTTGTGTTTCTTAATGCGGAAATTCCTATTTCAGCAATAAAAGGAGCTTGCAACTCTTCTAGTGTTGAATTTTCAAAAGCTGAATCTAAAATTTTAACTAATTGTGATCCAACAATTTTTTTGATGGTTTTATTATTTTTAAAGGCGTTTGACTCAATAACTTTAGCCGAACCTAAATTAATTTCTTCTAAATTTGTTTCTAATGCAAAAGCGTCTGAAGCGATACTTTCAAGATTAGTAATTTCAGAAAGATCAATTTTTTTAAGATTTTTGTCTTTTAATTCTAATCTAATAAGTGTATTGTTAGAATCTAGCACATATTTAAAATTTTGACTTTCTATTTGTGTTACTTGTTGAGTGATTTTTTCGAATTTTTTTTGCGGAGTAATATTTGTTTGAATATTTGGTGATTCGTGGTTTGTAGAATCATCTATATTAATAGGATTTTCTGGGATGGCTGATGTTTTTTGACTAGTGTTGCAAGCAGAAGCAAAAACAGCACAACTACTTAAAGTTGTGAAAATACATAAATTTAAAATTCTTTTATTTTTTTTCATATTTATCCTATTTGCTTATTTCAACACTAATAACTTGATTATCTAAAATATTTTTACCTTTTATAGATAAGGTGAATGTTAAAACTATTTTTCCATCAACTACTTTTGCTTTGATATTATCTCAACGCATTTGTTTTAATTGTTCGTCGCCAAAGTCTGGAGTTTCTATAATATAACCATAATTAGGTGAGTAAATACGAAGTTTTCTTAAATCTTCTCTGTGAGTAAATTCAATATTTTCGGTAGTTTCTATCAAGTTTTTAAACTGTTCAAAACCAAAGTTAGCTTTCAATCACTTTTTATTATCAAGTGAATTTTGAATTTGTTTTTGGATGTTTTGGGCATCATTTATTGATTTTTTAAAAGTGAATTCTTTTGTGAATAATCCACTTTTAACATTTTTGTTAGATATTAATTGTAATGAAAAAGTTAAAAGTGCTTTTTGATCGTTAATTTCTAAAGATAAATCATGATCAAATTCATACCCTTGTGGATAATCATAATCAAAATCATACTTGTTAACTTGGTCAATTGTTTTTGAAAATGATGATTGTTTTATCTTAAGTTTTTCTAAAAATTCTTCTACTGCTTTTTGTGGGGATTTAAATGTTTTAAAACCACTTAAATTAAAAATTTTAGGTTTTGATTTTTTATTATCTTTGTTTATTGTTACTTTAATCTCAAGTGTCCCATTTAAATCATCAAAGTTGACAATTTCTAATTGATAGTTGTAATTATCATCTTTGTTTTTTAGTAAGATTCCGTGTTCTTGTCCTTTTATGGTTGATGCAAAAACTTGATCTTGACTTTTGTTTTCATTATCTTGAAAGGCAACTTCCAAGTTTTTTAAGTTTTCTTCAAATAAAGATTTAAAACCATTAATAATTTGTGTTTTAGTTTCAGAATTAAAGTTGTTTTTATTTAATTTGTATGTAAATTTTAATACCCCTAAATCATCATCAGCTTGATAATTAAGATCCACTAATTTAAAATCTGGATCGCTAATGAGCACAGAATTTGTTTCCAAATTAAAAGTGCTAGGTAATTGAGAAAAATCAAGATTATTACTAAAAGATAATTTAACTTTGCTTAATTGTTGATCTAACTCTTGAGATTGAGCTAAACTTACAACAGCAATTGTTATATTTTTTTGTTCTTTATTTTGTTGTTGCAAAATTTCAAAGGTAATTGTTAAATTACCCTCGGCATCATTTGTGCTAGTAGTTAAAGAATTTTCAATTACTGCATTTTGATAATATTTTTTTAAAATTTCTAAAATTTTATCTGTTGGAATTTGCGAAGCAATAAGGTTTTTAGATTCTGAAAATTGTGTAATTTCTTTTTTTATTTCTTGTGTGTGATCAACTTTTGTTGGAGTGCAAGAAATTAGCGCAAAAGTGGGCATAATTAAACTTGCACTTGTTAGTGTTGAAATTATCAACATCTTTTTGTTTTTAAAATTCATATAAAAAAATCCTTTCTTATAGACAGGAAGGATTTTAAAAGTACATGCTCAAAAATAAGTTCGTTACGAACTCGCTACGCAGGTTTCAACCTGATCAGCTCTGAGAGTATTTCTCAATCTTTAGTAAAACTAAAGATACCCCTGTCGTTATTTTTATTATTATATATTTTTTTAAATATCAAACACAAAAAAAGAAGGCTAAGCCTTCTTATTTTGTAGTTTTTTCAGCATAAACATTTGATATTTCAACACCTTGACGAATAGTTAAGTTGTCATTTACAAATGATGTGTATCTAACTCCAACTTCTCCGTAAAAACTTGGGTTTGATAAAATAGCAGTTTGTGGCGCAACACCGCTTAAACCAAAATTAGGAGCAAAGTTGTAAGGTGCAAAATTATCTCCAGTTGAATATGTACTTGGGTTCTGAGTTTCTAACGCTCCAGTGTTGAATTTTTCTTGTGTTAGGTAGTAGTTACTAATAAGCTGTCCATTGTCTGATTCTATATATGTTCTAGTACTTGTTGTAAATGTTGGTGAATATATAAATTGTGGGTTATTTAAAATTTCATAAATGTAAATTTGATCTCAAGCTTTATAGTAAGCCAATGTTATATCTACTGATTTAAGTCTTACATAGTAATTACCTAAAACAAAGAAATTACCAATTCATCAGTTGTTAGCGTTATCTGCTCAATTTGTAGCATTTGCTAAATTAAAGCTTGGTCTGTGTTCGCTACCTAAATATGATGTTACTAAAACTTGGTTAGAAGGAACTTCAACTTGTCCTAAGTTTTCAAAATATACGTTGTAGTCGTAATATTTTCCATTAGGTAATTTAGAAAATGTATTTAAATCTATTACTAAATTTTTAGTACCTAAAAATGGAGTTGAATATTGAATAACTAAATTATCGTATCCATTTTGTGTTAATTCAGTTAATTTAGCAGAACCTACATTATTAATTGTTGTTAAACTTCTTGCGGCTAAACGAACAGCTGTGTTGCTATTAATAAATTTAGCAGATGAAGGATATAAGTATGAATCCACTATTTGATAACCAGGATTTAGTGTCATTGTTAAACCATAATTAAACATATTATTAGATATATTGTTATTTAAATTTGAGAATTTAGGTGGAATAAACACAATTTCAGTATTGTTAGGATTTTGAATTAATTTAGTTGTATCAAAGGCATTAACGTTTTGTGGCCCTCTATTTAAAAAGCTATATCCATCACTAGTTTGAACACTTGTAGGTAAGCTGAATCTGTTGAATGTATTTAGTAGATCCTCTAGTTTTGTTAATTGTTCCTTAAGTGAATTTATTTGTGCATAAAGGTTAGCCACTATTGAATTTTGAGCATTCTCAGCAGCAATAGCATTATTAGATAAATCAACATTTATATCAGAACCAAGCAACTCTTTTAGTTTTTGTGAATACTCATTCACTGTTTGTTGAAGTTGTTGATTATTTTTCTTTAATTGCTCGTTAGAATCATAAAGATTTTTCACGGCACCACCCAAAGCATTAGAATAATCATGATTTAAAACAAAGTCAGGTGATTCAGTTCCAATTAAGCTATTTAAAAGATTTTTGTATTTTTGATTTTGTAAAGCTAATTGCGAATTTTGTTGATTTAATTGTTTGTTTTGTTGGCTTAATTGTTCAACGTTTTTGGTTAAATCTTCGCTTTGTTTTTTTAGTTGTGCTATTTGGTTGTTATCACTGGTGATTTGATCATTAAGATCTTTATTTTGCTTTTGAGCTTGAGTTAGTGAATTTTGAAGTTGATTAATTTGATTTTTGAGAATTTCTTTTGTTTTTGTTAACTGATCTAGTTGTGATTGAAGTGATTTGTTATTTTCTAACTCATCATTATAATCTTTTTCAGCTTTTTGATAGTTATTTTGGGAAGTTTGAAGTTTTGAATTTAAATCAGCGTTTTGCGCTTGAATTTCTTTTAGTTGTTGCTCAAGTGAGGCAATTTGTTTTTGGTTGTTTGTGTTTTGTTCGCTTAGAGATTGGTTATCTTTGGTTAATTTGTCATTTTCTTGAGTTAATGATGAGATTTGCTTGTTTAAATTCATGTTATTTTGAACAAGCTCATTGTTTTGTTTTTGTAAAGTTTGTATTTGTTTTTCTAAAGAAGCAATAGTTTGTTCATCATTTTGAGATTTTTGTTTTTCTTGTTGTAATTGTTGTTTTAGTGAATTTATTTGCTGATTTAAATCATCGATTGTTTTTTGATTTTGTTTTTGTGTTTGTTGTAAATTATCAATTGTGCTTTGATTAGAATCTATTGTTTGTTGTTGGGAGCTTAATTTTGATTGATCTTGTTTTAATTGTTCTTGTAATGGATTATTTTGTGATGATAATTTTTCTTCTTGAGCTTGTTTTTGACTTAATTGCTCTTGGGCATTTTTAAGTTGCGCAGAAGCCTTAGAAAAATTATCTTGCAGTGAACTTATTTGGTTATTTTTTGATTCAATTTGATTTTGTAGCTGTTTTATAGCATTATTAAGCGCTTGATTAGTTTGTTGTAGTTTTGAATTTTGAGTTTGTAATGACTCAATATCTTTGTTATTTTGTGTTATTTTGTTTTGTAAAGCAGCAATATTATCATTTGCTTGTTGCAATTGTTTTTGTTTTTGTTGCAATTGGTTATTTAAATCATCTATTTGTGATTGTAATTTTTGGTTCTGGGCAATAACATCTTGTAATTGTGCAGCGTTTTTGTTTAATGATTCAATTTGATTGTCAGCATTTTTTAATTTATCTTGTGTATCAGCAAGTTTAGCTTGAGTATCAGCCAATTGTTTTTGCAATTCTTCATTATTTTGGTCTGCAGTTTGACTTTGTGATTCAAGAGACTTAATTTTATTTTGTAGTGTTTGTACTTGAGTAGAAAGTTGTTGTTTTTGATCTTGTAAATCGGCTAAATTCTGTTGTTTTTGAGCCTCTAAGTTTTTAATTTTATCGTTAAGTTGTTTAACGATTCCGCCAATTGCATTTATTCCTAAATTTTCAGTATTAAAGTTAGGATCAGCTTGGCCAATTAATTTTTTAACTAATAAAATATATTCATTTAGTTGGGCGTTAGCGTTTTTGATTTGTCCATCTAAATCAGTTATTTGTTTTTGTTTTTGTTGGTTTTCATTTGTTAATTGGTCAATTGTATCGTTTTGAAGTTTAACTTTAGATTCTAAGTTTTGAATTACAGCTGCTTTGTTTTGGATTTCTTGATTTTTGTTGTTTATTACTTTATTAAGTGATTGTATTTGATTATCAGCGTTTTCTAAATCGTTTAAAGCTTGACCTAATTTAGAATTTGGTGAAATTGTAGAAGGATCAGAAGGGTTGTATTTAGAACCAACAAGAGCATTAACTTCATTTTCTAAATCAGCTACTTTTTGTTTTAAAACAGCATTATCACCTTCTAATTTTTGTGAGTTATTCAATATATTTTCTAAATTATTATTCAAAATGTCAAAATTGCTTTTTACACTTGCTGCATAAGCTTTATATGCACTTAGTTGCGTTTGGATATTTGAACTATTAAAACTTTGTGATTCTTTGGCATCTTGCACTGTTAAACTTTGAGCGTTGGGATCAATTTGTTTTAATGTTTTATTTGTTTGCATTATTTGATTGTTGATATTTGAAAAATTATCAGCAATTTGATTTAACGCACTAGAATATTTTTTAACTTCATTATTTAACTCTTGATTTTGGCTTTCGGCATTTTTTAGTTGTGCTTGTGCATCGTTAACTTCACCATTTAACTTTTGAATTTCTTGTTCTAGAGATTTTGCGTTTGAGTCACTATCTTTTTGTTGTGAGTGTAATTGATTTTGAAGTTGTTGAATTTGATCTCTTAGTTGATCATTTATTTGGTTTTTATCTTCAACACTATTTTGAAGGTCTTTTATGTTATTTTGTAATTGTGTTATTTTGTTATTTAATTCATTAGCATTTTGTAATAATTTACCAACAACTGAATCATTTGAAGCGCTTGAAGGGTTGTCAAAGTCAAAATGTGGTCCAACTAATTTATTAATTTGATCATTCAATTGTGATACGTCATTTTTTAAGTTTTGATTATTTTGCAACTCTTGAGAGTGTTGATTTTCAAGTGTTTGTAGATTAGTGTTTATTGTTTCTAAATTTTTGTAGTATGTATCATTTAAAGTAGCTAAATTTTCAATTGCCTTAGTTAAGTTATTAGGGTTAATTAAATTATCTAAAGCGTTTTGTTCTAATATGTCTAATTTATTTAAATTAGGATCTATTTGTAACATTTTTTGACTAATATTAGCCATTTGTTGGTTGTATTTAGCTAAATTCTGTAATTGTTTTATAAGGTTTTGTAAATTATTATCAGCCAAGAGTTTTTGTTGTTGATATTGATTTTTCAAGCTTTGAATATTTTCAAGATCTGAAGCGTTTTGTGAAGAAAGTTTTTTAATTTGACCATTTAACATGTCAATATTATTTTGTAATTTTTGAACTTGATTTTGATCTTGATTTTGTGCTTGTGCAGAAGAGTTTTGTAAATCTTGTAATTGTTTTTGTAATTGGTTATTTTCAACAGATTTATTAGCTAATTGCTCTTGAGCGTCTTTAAGCTGTTGTTTTAATTTTGCTATTTGTTCATTTTGATTTTGAGATTCGCTTAAGAGTTTACCAACTTCAGAATCCTTTGAAGCTGTATTTATGTTTTCAGGATCAAATTTTTGTCCAACTAACCCTTGTAGTTCTTTTTGTAAAGAAGTTACTTTTTGGGTTAATTCATTATTTTCATTTGCAAAATCCGAATTATTTTTTTGTAGTTGCGCAATATTGTTTTGAATGGTTTGTAAATTATCTACTGTAGCATTGTTTAAATCACTTAAGGCTTTTTGCGCAGAAGCTAAATCTGAGGAAGCATTATAATCATTTAATTGTTTATTGGTGAAAATATGCAACTTAGCTAAATTATCATCATATGCTAAAACTTGAGAATTTATTTCTTGCATTTTCTGATTTATATCAGCGAATTTACTAATTTGATTTTTAAGGGCATCAAAATTGCTTTGAGCCTTGTTTACAGCATCAGAATAATCGCTTTGAGTTTTATTTAACTGATGAGTTAATAATAAATTTTGGTTATTTGATTCTTGCAATTGCTCTTGTAGTTGTGCAATTTTTTTAGCGTTTTGTTCGTTTTGAAGTTGGGATTGTGTTTTTAGTTGATTTAATTGTGATTGTAATGAATCAGAAGTTTTAATTTGTTCTTGTAGTTGAGTTTGTTTTTGTTGTAAATCTTGATTTTTTTGCTCAAGTGATTTTTGTAGTTGTGATGATCTATTTAATAATTGACCTACTACAGAATTATCAGAAGCACTATTAATATCTTGAGGTTCAAATGAATCTCCGACTAAGTTTTTCAACTCTTGCTCTAGATCATTTACTTTTTGAGCTAAATCAGCGTTGTTTTTTTCAAGTTCACTTTTATTTTGTGCGTATTTATTAATGTTACTTTCAATTGTTTTTATATTTTGTACAGCAGCATTATTTAATTGTTTAAGAGCTTCGGTAGCTTGTTTTAAATCATTAGCGTCAGCAAAGTTTTTTAATTGTTCAGGTGTAAAAATATTTAGTGGCTCAGATTGAGGGTTTAAATTATGAAATTCTTGATTAATTTCATTCATTTTTTGATTTTTTTGGCTTAAATTATCAATTTGATTTTTGATTTGTTGTAAATTTTGTTGCGCTTGTTGTTGTTCTTGGTTTAATTGTTGTTTTAAATTTTGAATTTCTTTATTTAATGAATCATTTATTGAATTTGAATCATTTAATTTTTTTGTTAAATTATCAATTTGATCTTGTTTTTGTTGGATTTGTTGTGCAGATGTATTTTTTACAATACTTAATTCATTTTGTGTTTGTTTAAGAGTGTTTGTTGTTTCTTGAATTTCATTATTTTTTTGCTGTAATTGTGATTCTAAAGTATCTATTTTTTGTTGCGCTTTATTTAAACTTGTTAAAAGTTGACCAACTTTTGAATCTACTGAAGCACTTTGAATGTTGTTAGGGTCATATTTATCACCCACTAAATTTTTAAGAAGTTCTTGCACTTTTTTGAGTTGGCTAGATAAATTATTGATTTGTTGATCTGATTGGTTGTTTTCATTTTCTAAAGATTGAATATTATTTTTTATAGTTTGTAAATTATCAACTTGAGCATTATTAATTTTGCTTAAGGCATTTGTTAAGTCTTGTGTTGTGTTAGCGTTTTCAAAATTTTTAACTTGTTTATCATCAAATACATCTAGTTTTTTGAGTGAATATTTAGAATTTTGTAATAAATTATTAAGCTCTTTATTATTTTCATTAGCTTGAATCATTTTATTTATTTGGTTTTTAACCAAAGTTTGAAGATTTTGCGCGTGTTGTTTTTGTGTTTGCAGTTGTTGGTTTATGTTTTTAAGCTGTGTATTTAAAGAATTGTTAGCCACACTTAAAGATTCAACTTTTTGTTGAAGCTGTGCAATTTGTTTATCTTTAAGAGAAATTTGATTTTTGAAAGCATCATTTAAATTCTTAAGTGCATTTTCTAGTGAGCTAATTTTTGATGATAATAAAGCTTTTTGTGCTTTAACTTTAGATAATTCTGCTACATATTTGTGATTTGCTAAATCTTTTGACTCTTGGATTTTTTTAATTTCATTGATATTTTTTTGATTTTCTTTATTTAAATTAGCTAATTTAGTTTTTAAATCTTTGATAATATCATCTTTTGTTTCTAATTTTTCATCAAGTAATTGTTCTTGTTTTAAAAGATGGTAAACAAGTGAATTTTTGAAAACATTTTTAAAATTTAATTCTTTATCTTTATCGCTAAAATTAGGGTTACCAACCAAAGTTTTAATAACATTCTCTAATTTATCAATTTTATTTACATTTTGATTTATTTGGTTATTTAAATCATCTTCTTTAGCTTTTAGTGAATTAACTTCTCCGTCTGCATCTTTAAGTTGATCAATTGTAATAGCTTGTCTGTCTTGTATTTTTGTTATTGTATCATTAGAACATTGTTTTACTAACAATGGTGGAACAACAATTGCACTAGCTGCTGCAGCACCTAATAAAGCTAAAACTATAAATTTAGTTTTATTAGATTTTTTAGAAGGGTTATTAATTTTTTTATCGTTACTCATACTACTCCCACGTTTAATATATTGAAATATATTAAACAATTATAAAACTTATAAAATAAAAAAATCTTTATGGAATAAATTTTGCACATTTATTAAATTACAAAAAAATTAAAGCAAAATTAAAGATTTATTAGCGTTATTTTTGATTATTTAAAGTTTTTATTTGCCTTGTTTTACAGATGTATAATTAAACAAAATAAAAAAACAACTAAATTTTTAGTTGTTTTAGTAGTTTTATAAAGTCATAAAAACACACACAAAAAAATAAATATTTTTTTAGTAAAATTAATTCATGAATATTTTATATATTATTTTGATTAATATTGCTATTTTTGTTTTTGGTTACATAATAGGTTCTTTTAATACTTCTATTATTTTATCACGTAAAATGGCTAATGAAGATGTTAGAGATTATCACAGCAAAAACGCAGGTGCAACTAATTCATTAAGAAGATACGGGAAAAAATTTGCTTTTACAGTTTTAATATTAGATATGATTAAATCTGTTTTTGCTGTTGGTATGTGTTTGATTTTTGTTAAATTTGTAAAGATCGAGGAAAATATGTACACAATGCCACTTTTAGCTGGTGTTGGTGTAGTTGTGGGTCATATTTACCCAATTTTCTTTAAATTTAAAGGTGGTAAAGGTGTAAGTTGTGCAATTGGTGTGTTAATTGCTATTAACCCGATTTTATTTTTTGTGGCTGCATTTTTCTACTTTAGTATTATGTACATTTTTAAATATGTATCTTTAGCAAGTATTTTAACAAGCATAATTCTAATAGCTTTTGTGGCTATTCCATGAATTAGCGAAAGTGGAATTTTAGCCTGAAGTGCTAATCCATACCATTTAATACCTTTTTATTATTATTTATTAGCTTACATTTTTGTTAGCACTTTAATTACTTATGCACATCGTTCAAACATTAAGCGAATAATCAACAAAAGCGAAAGAAAAATTAAATCAGCAACCAAAAAACAAAAACAAAATTAATTTTTGTGAAATTAACAATCTAATTAAAAAACACAAAAAGCAGATTTAAATCTGCTTTTTATTATTCTTTTATTCTTCTGATGATTTGATCATTTTAATATCTAAAGTAAGAGGCACTTTTTTACCGAATGATTCAATTTCAATAGTAACATTTTTATAATTTTGTTTATCAACGTCGATAATAATACCTTTTTCTCCTTGATAAACTCCATCAATAACTTCAACCAAATCCCCTGCTTTATAATCAACAAGGTATTTTCCTGACATAAAAGCTTCTAATGCTTCTTTTTCTTTTATTAATGATTTTTTGATTTCTCTGTTAGTAACTGGTGTTGGTTTAGCCCCTCTTCCTGAACTACCAATTAATCCAGTAACATATTGGGTGTTACGGATAACAAATCAAGCTTTGTCAGTCATATCCATTTTAATGAAAACATAACCTGGATACATGTTAACGTATTTGATTTTATAAGTTTCTCCACGACGTTTTTTCTCTGCTTCTTTTGGAGTAAGTGTAGGTTTCATAAATATTTTGAACGCACCTGTTTCTTCAACGGCGTTAGTGTCAAAATCTTCTTCAACTTGCTCAGCTACAATCCTGTTTCTTAATGATTCTAAAACAACATTTTCTTTTCCTGAGATTGTTGAAATCATATATCAATTAAATTTTTTCATTTATAACTCCCTGTTTAATTACCTATTCCAATAAATGATCAAAATTCTGTGAATATTGTTGTGATAAAAAACGCAAAAATAACGAATAATACTGTGAATATGATGATTTGCATCATTGAAGAAAAGTTTTTCTTCTTATCTGGTCATCTAACTCTTTTTATTTCTTTAATCATTTTTCTTAGATAATATTTTTTTGGTTTTTTATTATTAGGTTTTTTGTCAAAGATACTTTTAAGTTTATCCATTACTTTTCTTCCTTATGTAGTGTATGTTCTCGGCAAACCACACAAAACTTTTTGACTGTTAGTCTTTCGGGGTTACCTAAACTTTTATTTTTAGAATAATTTTTTCTTTTACATACTTCACAAGCTAGTGATACTTTTGTTTTTTTCATATATAGAATAATACCAAATTTTACCTTTTTGATATTGGAAAAAGGCCAAAATAAAAAACAGCTTTACCTGTTTTTCCTATTATACAAAAAAATTATTTTTTTGAATATTTTTTACAGAGAAACTCAAATAAGAAAAACGCATTAATTAAAATATAATGCGTTTATATGACTTATAAAGTTTTTAAGTTTTTTTGGAAATAAAAAGGAACTATAAAATTTATTTTTGCTGTTTTAGAAATATTTCTTTTAATAAATAATGAAACTCATACTATTAAGAACATAGCTCAGTTTAAGGTTACCAATAAACTATATGATGTTATATTGTAAGAGTCTTTAATTTGAGTTTTTGGTTGTAACACATTCGCAATAATATTACTTTCTTGGGCGAAAGGGAAAAGGAATAAGTTTATAACTAATAAAACAATTATCAATGAAAGCGCAATAGTATAAACTATATTTACAAAAACATAAAATGTTAGACTATTTTTTAATTTTTCTGGAAAACTAACTATGAATAAATTAGATTTAATAACTAAAAAAGAGATAAATGAAAAAGAAATAATTGAAAATAAAGACATTAAAGGTATAAGCAATTTTACTGTAATTAATTCCTTTGAGTAAAAATAATATAGTAATGAGCTAATAGCTATTCCCAATATTAAAACTACTATAACAAGTGATAAACTTACTTTTTTCGACATATTTTCCTTTATAAAATGATTGTTATATCAAGCTAAAATTCTTTTGTATAACAATTAATTTTGAACTTATTATAAAAGTTATTGTTTTTAGTTTTTTTGTGTGCAACAAAAACATTCTTATTGATGTGGGTTAGAACTACCTAACTAGCAAAAATAATTTCTGACACACTTAAAAACTAAATGTTAATATTCTTTTTTATTTTTATTATTTTTATCCCTAACTTAATCTTATTAATTTAAAAAAAAAAAAAAAATAAAAAATTCTTTTTGCCTCTTTTTTTCCACAAAAATGAATTTTTTACTAAAAATGGTTAACTTTTTAAGTTATAAGTTTAGACACAAAACTTGGGTTTTATTTTTGGGTTTTGGTGTCTAATTTTGTGCGATTTTTTCTAGTTCGTCTTTAAGTGATTCAAAATCTTTTTTAGCAATAGCACGTTGTTTTTGGTAGTAATATGTATTTTTACCTGTAAAAATAAAAACAGCAAAAGATATAATCAACACAATAACTCACACAGGTGTTATAGCTCCTGGAATGCTATTTTTAGTCGACAAAACAAGAGCAACAATGGTAACTATAATTAAAATTAAACAAAAGAAACTTACTGCTTGGTAAGTCAAGAAAGATTTGCTAAATTGAGCATATTCTTGATGTTTTTCGTTCATTTGTTCTTTTAGAGAATTGATGTAGTCATTTTTTTGATTTATTTTATCAACATAATTTTCATCTTCTTTATATTCGTTAGATTTATCTGGCGCTAATTTTTGCTCCATGTTAACCCTTTCTTATAATCCACTCGTCAATATCATAATTATATATGTCGCTAGGTTTGTTGGTTACTTTTCCAAAATCATATACATTTTTAACTTCAGGAAAAATCTTTTTTGCTTCAGTTATTTGGATTGGTTTTTGGCCACTGATGTTAGCGCTTGTAGCGTATAAAGGACCATTTGTTATTAAAAAATCAATTAGTCTTTTATTGTTAGGGATGCGATATCCTTGATCATTTATAATTAAACTATATTGACCAGGTCAATATTTTTTATTAAATTCGGCAATAAAGCACTTTTGTTTTTCATCAAAATTATCGCAATTAAGAATGTCTTCAACTCTACCTGCCAAAATCATTATTTTTTTATCGATAGGTCGTTTCTTTAATTGGTACAGTTTTTCTAAAGATTTAGAGTCTATTTTACAACCTATACCTGTAACTGTGTCGGTAGTAAAAATGTATATATCATCATAATTCATAATTTAATTTTACAAAAATATTGGTTCTAATTATTTCTCAGCAAAAATATATTGCAATTTTTAATACTTTACTCAATATAAGTGTTTTGGGATATTTTTAGCAAAATACAACACTGAAAAATAAAAAGAATATTTAATATAAAAATCGCTACAAAATTAGAAAACTTTAATTTTGAAATGGTTTTACACAAACATTTTATCTAGCATTGATTTTTTAATTTGTTCAAGTTTTTTTAACTTACGCTGATGAAGTGTGATGAGAGAGTTTAAATTTGTA
>NZ_JAZDWZ010000013.1:0-21757 GCF_036350065.1 Mycoplasmopsis ciconiae
TGAATTAAATTACTATTCAGTTTTCAAAGAATTTAAAGCCACAGCGGCTTTTTTTTATTTTTTTAAATAATATACACATATAATTTTTTTGTATATAATATATGCATGAATTTTCAAAACATATTTAATTACCAGAATGAATTAGATTTATTATTACACAAAAAAGCAATAGAAATAAATCCTAATTTATGCGAAAAAGATATTCAAAATCAGAAATTAATTGCGCTGATGGTAGAAGTTAGTGAATTTGCTAATGAGGTTCAATCATTTAAATATTGAAAACAAAACAAAAATATAAAATTAGATTTAGTTCTTGAAGAATATGCTGATGTAATTCACTTTTTAGTTTCGTTTGCGACCTCTTTAAATGTTGAACCGGTTATAGAACCTAAAGTTTTTAGTGCTAACTTAAATATACAGTTCATACAAATTTTTTTAGGTGTAGCAGAATTAATGAAAACTTTTAATAAGGAAAATTTATTAAAAGTTTTTGAATTAGTATTAGGGGTAAGTAAGATAGTTAATATCACATTCGAAATGATAGAGGAATCTTATTTAAAAAAACATCAAGAAAATTACAATAGAATCATTAATAATTATTAAATTGATATATAATTTAGATGTACTTAAAAGCCCGAGTGGTGAAATGGTAGACGCTGCGGACTCAAAATCCGCTGGAGGAATCCGTGCAGGTTCAAGTCCTGTCTCGGGCACCAAACAAATATCAATTTATACATTATTTTTATACCCAAAACAAAATCATATATTTACTTAAATATATGATTTTTTTATTTTTAAAATATTATTAATTTAACTAAAATAAATTTAAAAAAGATTTCAAAAATAATTAAACTTGTGTATAATGTAGCTATAAAAATAAAAACGGTTACATAATTATTAATAAAGTACTATTAGATTTTATTTTAGCTTTGTAACTGTTTGTTATTGAAAAACTAAACACATTTATTGCTGTTTTGGTTTTCATTAATGCTATAGAGGAGCTTTTAGCAATAGTAAATAGTTAAGCAGGCATGCGAAGACACTATTGAAAGGGTATAAAAGCCGAAATTCTTAAAGCGGCGGTTTTAAGAATTGGTAAAAATTCATAACAGTTTTTTACTCTCTGGTGATCAGTTGGTGCTATAGCTTTACAAGCTTCAAATTTATATTGGTATTAATATATTTTGTATGTCCTGTAAAGCTTAGCTTACAGGAATTTTTATTATTTTAGGAGAAGTATGTCTGAAATTAAACAATATGAAAAATATAATGACATCCCCAAAAAATATCGTTGAGATTTAGAAGATATTTTGAAAGGTGATACGTATGAAAATTGAATAAATAAAGCAATTAATTTATTTGAAATTAGAATTCAAAATAAAGATTCTAAATACGAATCAATCGAAAGTTATTTAGACGACATTAAAGTCGATGAAGAATTAACATTAATTATTTTCAAACTTTCTAATTATTTATCAAACAACTTAAATACTAATGTTGTGGATGCAAAATGAAAAAAACTTAACTCAGATTTTGAAAATCTTTTTACAAGACTTAATAGTCAATTGGGTAGTGAAACTAATAGAATATATAAAAACCGCGACAAGTTGAAAATTTGAAAAGAAGATGAGCGTTTAAAATCTTATAAATTAAGCATCGAAGATGTTTTAGATTCTTTTAATCATAAATTAAGTGATGAAATTGAAGATTTTATAATTAAAGACAGCGAAGGTACTCCTAAGCCTGAAGAAGTTTTTGGTGTTATAACCAATTCAGAATTAGAATATAAAGACATTGTTACTTCAAATAATAAAAAAATTAAATTGACGCCAGTTAACCGTTCAAAACTTCTTAAAAATGACGACGAAAAAGTACGTAAACAAGCTTATTTTAATTACATAGAAGCTTATTTAAAACATAAGGAATCACTTTCATTGATTTTATATCAACAATTTAAACAAATTAGTGTTGAAGCAAAAATAAGAAAATATCTTTCTAGTGTTGATATGTTGACACATCCTGATTATGTTCCTGAAACCGTTTTGCTCAAGTTATATGAAAAAGTATCTCAAAGTAAAGATATTTTTAAAAAGTATCGTAAATATCATAAGATGTTTTATCAAGCTAAATTTAAATCTAAAATGCAAAAATGAGATGTAGCAAGAGATTTAGTGAAAGTTAAAAGTTCATACTCAGTTGAGGAAGCAAAGGAAATAGTTAGACAAGCACTTAAACCTTTTGGTGAAGAATACATGAGTCAAATTAATAAAGCCTTGGATGAAAATTGAGTAGACTTTATGAGTGCTAAAGCCAAACGTAGTGGAGCTTATTCAATAGGCCAAAGTTATGGACTAGATAAAAAATATATTTTGATGAATTTTAACGGTCAACTTAGAAGTGTTGAAACACTTGCGCATGAACTAGGTCATTCAATGCACTCATATTATTCTGATACGCGCCAAGATTTACAAAATAGCCAATACCCAATATTTTTGGCCGAGATCGCATCTATTTATAACGAATTAATGCTTTATGATTATTTATTAAGTACTTCTGACAATGACAAATTAAAGTTTTCTATTTTAGAGCAAATGATTAGTGGATTTTTAGGTACTGTTAATCGCCAAGTTGAGTGATCAAATTACGAATATGACTTGTATAAAGCCATAGATAATAATGCCGTTTCAAGTTCTTGGGAAGGCATTAGCGATATTTATTATAACAACATGAAAAAATATCAACTATCATATTCTAAAACTAAAAAAGATACTGAAGTATTTGGCGCAATCTATGTTCCACACTTCTATTATCACTTTTATGTGTATAAATACGCAATAGGTCAATTGAGCGCAAATTATTTCTTTAGCCAATACAAGCAATTTGGTAAAGAAGCTTTAGATAATTATATTAATAACTTTTTAAGTGCAGGAAACTCTAAACACCCACTTGATATTTTAAAAAATGTAGGAATTGATCTTGAGAGTGACGAGTTTTACACAGAGGGTTATAAGTATGTAATCAATTTAATTGAGCAATATATTCAATTAGGTAAAAAAATTTTTAAACTCAAATAGTTATAAATATTTTAATTAACAAAGGAGATAAAATGAATTTTAAAAAATTATTATTAGGTTCTTCAGGAGGAGCCTCATGTGTAGCCTTTGCTGCAGCTGTGGTTGCATGTTCGCCTGCTAAAACAAGAAAACCAAGACCACCACGTGAGTTTTCTAGCAGCGAAGAAATACAAAAAGAAGTTTTCAGAACAACTAGTTTATTACCTGAATCAACATACCAAGATTCAAGATTAGGTAGATATGCTAGAAGAAATATCTATTATTTAAATACAAACTCAGAGTTTCAACACTCAAACTTTCCATATACAGAAGTATCTTCTTTTTCTTCTCGTAGTTCAATTTATTCAAAACTTACTGAATTAGGAACAGCAAAATTAATTGACAGAGTCTTTTTTGGGCAACCTAACTTTGAAACAAAATTTATTGATGGTGAACAACAAACATTTATTAAAACGCCTAGTGCATTTAAATATACACTTGAATATGCTGATGCAATCATCTTAACTGATAGAAATGGTAAAGAATATGTTTTTGATAGTGATGAAGCTGAATTAATTCCTTCACCAGATTCAAAAATTCCTGGTACAGATCAACCTCGTTATACATCTCAAAGTGTTAAATTATTTTCAAAAAACAATAGATCAATTAACTCAGAATTTTTTGATAATTTATTAGTAGAAACCAAACAAATAAGTTTTAGATTAAGACCGAACCAAAAATGAGTAGATCACAATGGACAAGTTACAGATTACAATGTTAAAGCCGAAGATTTTATTTACGGATATTTAAGAACATACGCTTTTGATACTCATTTTCGTAGAGAAAAAGGAGGTAGTGCTGAATTAGATAAAGAATACCAAAAAATCTTTGTACAAGGAACTACATCTTTCTCTGAAAAAGATCACTATGGTAATGGTTATTTATTTGATTTATTTAACATTAGTAAAGAAGAGTTCTTTGAAGAAACTAATGGTAAAAAGTTTATCTCTAACACAGATGATGCAAAACAATTAATTACTTTCAGAACAAAAGACCAATCTAAAGATTCACTATACTCTCCTTTCTTAGAATTATTTTTTGCTAATTCAGAATTTGCTCCATTACCAACAGAATATATTGAAGCGCACAAAGATAATCCTGTTTTAATTTCGCAAGCTAATATGGATGCAGCTGAATTAGAAACAATCAAACAAAAATTATCACAAGTTAAAGGATTGATGAAAGATTTAGGTTTCTACTGATATGGAACCGCTGCACAAAACACATTATTTGCGGGTAAATATTTCACATCTGGTTATAATCCTGCCACACAAGAATTAAAATATTCATTAAACACAAATTATTTTGATAAAAAATACACTAGTGACCAAAACACAATAAAAGATTTTGTTTATAAATATACAAACACTCCGCCAAGTTCTGATAGAGCTAATGAAATTGGATTTACTCAATTTAACGAAGGAGCTAATCCAGCTTTATCATATTCAGCCATGACTCAAGAACAAAGAGCACAAGCTGGACAAAACACCCTTTTATATGTGCCTGATATTCAATACATCACAGTAATTAATAGTTTAAGCAGAAACACTACAAGAAGATTTGCATTTTCTTCACCACAAGGTAGATATTCAAACCAATTTTCAATTAACGATGCTTACGCACAAATGTTTTACGGGACATCTTTAGATAACTTAGTATCAGGAAAAGCTAGTGTAGACGTTGTTGTAGACTATACCACAGGTATGGGGGCTCAACTTTATCAATACATTATGGCCGCTTTAAATTGAAATGCATATGGAAATAAATTAACAACACCTAGAAGTAGTAGTCCATGATTAACACCTTTTGCACCTGATAATAACATTAAACCTTTAGATGGAGAAACTGAAACTAATACATTAAGATATTATTTAGATAAACTATCAACACTTAATGTTTTTGACTATAAAACAGGTGATAAAGTAGAATTTGTTAAAAGATCTGATAACACAAATACAACAGATGTTCAATTATGAGACGAATCTTTAGGACCTGTATCAGCTGATTTTGCTTATAGATCACAATACTTTGATCAAATAAGCGAAAAAGTTACAAAGTTATTGGATGAGTTTTTTGAAGAATACAAAGCTAAAAATCCAGATTCATCTGATGAGGTTATTTCTAATAAAATTGTTCCTTACTATTTAGGGTTAGATCAAGGTGATATTAATTTACTAAAAGATATGTTTAAAACAATAAATGACCTTGATAAGAAAAAAAGATTAAACTTTTATTTAGCAGATAATCCAGGGCAATTAGAAGTACTTAGAAATGGATGATTTGGAGCAACTTGATCTACAAGAGATTTTGGTTGAGGTTACGATTATAACGGATTTGGATCAGGTTTAACAGGATTATTCCAAAGTAATTCATTTTTACCACCTGTGCTTGCTATGTATGCGGCTAATGTTGATGGAGTTTTAGAATCTAGCGATGTTTTAGATGCGCAAGCGTTAGCTGAAAAAATTTCGCAAACAAAAGCTAAAATTGACACATTCAAAGTTAAATTTACAAAAATGTACCCAGCAATTGCAAGAATGTTTGATAAATTCTTAGAAACTCACAAAAATGATTTAAGTGAATTAAGTGTTCCTGTTGATAAATGATATTTATTATCTTCAGATAGCATGGCTAACCTTAGCGGATTTTTAAGAACCTATAGATTATCAAAATCAGGTTCAAAATATAGATTTGTTGAGACATCAAAAAACGCTAAGTATAAAGAGTTTGCTTCAATTACATCTGACTTTGGTGTTGAATATCAAAATGACGATAATATCTCAACACAAGAGATGGTTGAATTAGCAAGAGAAATTGGAATTTTACTAGGATTTGATTTTGATAGATCTGAAGCTATTTCTACAGAAAGAATCAATAGAAGAATTATTAATCCATTCTATTTAATTCCTAATGGTTCATACCACCCAGTGCCATTATATTCATACAAAATTCTTTCTCAAAAAAGTGATCAAACACAAACTAGCGCAAATTCAGCGCAAGATAACGTTGATCAACAAAACCCTCAATCAAACTAAAATAAAAGATTGTGATTAATTTATATTTACACTTTTATCACTAAAAAACAATTAACTGTAAGGTTAATTGTTTTATCTTTTATAATTAAATAATGATTACAAAAACACACGAAAGGATCTGATGCTAAAATATTTCTTTACGAGATTGTTTTTTGCTATTTTAACACTGCTTATAATTGTTGCTGTAGTATATATTAGTGTTGCACAGTTTAGTGAAAATTATTACCAGAACCAAATAACAGCTCAAACAGTATCTGGTGGCGCTAATAACGGTGTAAAATATGCACAAACATACGAATATTATTTAAAATCAGTCAAAGAGCACTTAACTTACAAAATAGAGGGTGTAGATAGTTATGATACGTTTCTTGCCAGCGATCAAAAAGATACTTGAGCTGATTTAAAAGTAAACCCTTTAATTAGATTTGGATATTGAGTACAAAGTGTTTTCAATACATCTCAACCATTTGGAACACCATTTGATTCAAGAATTCTCTCTACATCTTCAGGCGCTAAAACTATTCCAGAATATTTCTTTTTAAACTTAAGATTTTCTATCATCATAACACTTCCTTCATTTATTATTAGTGTTATTTTAGGTATTACTTTAGGAATTGTTGCCGCCTATAAAAGAGGAACATTTATCGACTCTTCAATCAATGCATTTGCGTTATTGTTCGTAGCTTTACCAAGTTTTGTTATAGCACCTATTTTTATCTCACTGCAAGTAAAATTAAATATAACAAGTACTTTTATTAATCCATGAAGCGAAACTGAATTAGAGGTTAATAGTATTGCTGATATTATAGCCTCATGAATTCCTCCAATTTTAATTATTGTTTTAGGTAGCTTAAGTGGATATATTACATTTGTTAGAAACCAAATAATTACAGTTTTAACATCTAATTATGTTTTAATTGCTAAATCTAAAGGATTAGGAACTGTTGAAATTTTCTTTAAATATGTTTTAAGAAACATTTCAATTCCTTTAGCTAGTGCACTTATTCCTTCTTATATTGGGTTGTTAACCGGAGGAATTATTATCGAAACTTATTGACAAGTTCCTGGTATTTCTAGAGTTATTCAAAATTCTTTCCCTAATGGTGAAATCAATTTAATTATGTTTAACACTGCGTTTTTTACCGCTTTAAGCTTGCTTACAGTTATTATCGTTGATATTTCATATGTATTTTTAGATCCAAGAATAAAATATGGTTCAAGATCACCTAAGAGTTTATCAACACAATTTAAAGCGTACTTATACAGAAAGAAAATGTTTGAAAAATTAACCTACGTTGATTCAACAAACACAAATAATTAGAGGAGGTAGCAAAATTTATGACTTCAAAAGAATTTAACAAAAAATACGGCCTTAATGATTTTGTTGCCGACTCAACTTTATCATTATTATCTAACAATAATGCTATTTTTAATGATGTAGCAGGCAAACCAAAAAAACTTATAGTAGAAATTTTAAAAAGATTTTTCTCTAATTGAGTAACTGTTTTAAGTACAATTATTTTCATTTGTATCTTAATCATAGCTATTTTTGTTACTAGTACTTCAAAAGAGTGAGGAACCACACCTATTGATAAAGTATATAAAATTAAAATACCTTTAGGTCCAAACGAATATAAAGAGATTTCTTCGGTGGGAGGTAATTATATTAATTATTTACCACCTGTTTATGATTATATTGATCCTAATACAAAAGATATTGAAGATTATTTTCAAACTTCACCATCAATCCAACTTCAAGATATCAAAGCTTTAATAAATGGTACTCAACACAAATATGCTGGTGTTATTTATCAAGATTATGTTAAAAACCAATACATCATTTTAGAAAATGGTGATTTAGAGATGAATATCCGTAAAATTTATGAAGCGGCTAACTTAACTGCAGCGCTAAATCAAATGACTATAGACGGAACTATAAAAGCTAATATTAGCGCTAAAGAGGTTAGAGAAGTAATTGCTAATTTACTTGAAATTAATGGTGGTTCACTTATTCCTTATACAATTTTAGGTACTACTAAAATTGGTATCGATATATGAGCTAACTCATGAGTTGGAACATGAAATGCAATTAGATTAGCCTTAATTGTTGCGACTATTCAAACAATTATTGGAGTTTTAATTGGTGCTTATTTAGGTTTCCATGTTGGTAGTTTAATGGATATTATTGTTATGAGATTAATTGATATATTTGTTGCTCCACCTTCATTAATTTGATTGTTATTATTTGCTACAACATTTGGTACAAGTGACTTAACTTTAGGTTTAGCTCTTATTTTTACAGGTTGAACCGGAAGTGTTGGATCAACTAGAATGTACGTAATTACAGTTAAAGATGAAGAATACATTGTTGCAAGTAAATCAGTAGGATCAAATAAACCAAGATTAATTTATACTCACGCACTGCCAGCTATTATAGGTAAAATTGCCACAAGTTATGTAGCTAAAATTCCATCAATTATCTTGAGCGTTTCTTCACTTGCGTTTTTAGGATTTTTCAAGAGTGATACAGCAAACTTGGGTGCAATTCTTTCGAGTGCAGGAAGCGAAGCTTCTAAAAATGTTTGAATTTTATTATTACCATCACTTATTTTATTAGGAATATCTGTATCCCTACACTTTGTTGCTCTTGGGGTGCATGATGCGTTAGATCCTAAAGTTATTAGAGTTAAATAGGAGAGTTTTTTATGTCTACAAACGTTAATTCACAAAAAAAACTTTTAAGCGTAAAAAACTTAAAAGTAAGCTTTAAAACAGGAAGAAATAAATTTATTAATATTGTAAGAGGTGTTGATTTAAATATCTACAGAGGCCAAATAGTTGGTTTAGTTGGTGAAAGTGGAAGTGGTAAATCAGTTACTAGTAAAGCACTTTTAAATGTTAATGATAACTCTTTTATTAGTGCCGATAGAATGAGAATTTATAGCCAAGATGACACTTATATTGATTTAAGTCAACTCAAAAAAGAAAGACAATGACAAAAAGTTAGAGGACACAAAATTGGTTATATTCCTCAGGACCCGCTTACTAGTTTAAACCCAACCAGAAAAATAGGTAAGCAACTTTTAGATGCTTTAGATAAAAACAAAGATTGAAAAAATAAAAGTTATTCAGACAAAAGAGAATATTTAACAGGTTTACTAAAACGTTTTGGAATTAGAAACGCTGATTTAGTTTTTGATATGTACCCACACACACTTAGTGGAGGAATGAAACAAAGAGTTGTTATAACAATGGTGGTCGCTCTTAAACCTGATTTAATTATTGCTGATGAGCCTACAACTGCACTTGATCCAACTGTTCAAGCTTCGGTTTTAGCTTTATTTGATGAAATTAGTAAATCAATGAATATAGCTATTATTTTAATTAGTCACAATATTAGTATTGTTGCTAAGTTTTGTGATTATATATATGTTATGTACGCTGGTAAAATTGTCGAAAAAGGTACTAAAAAAGATATTTTCGCTTATCCAGCACATCCTTATACATGAGCGTTAATTTCTGCTATACCTGAAAATAAAGAAGATAGATTATATTCAATCAAAGGAACTCCTCCTGATATGAATAATTTACCTTTAGGTGATCCATTTGCCCCTAGAAATGAATATGCTCTTGAAATTGACTTTATTAAAGAACCGCCGCTTATTGAAATTTCATCCACTCACAGCGCAGCTACATGATTGTTACACCCAGATGCACCTAAAGTTGAATTAAAACCAGAATTATTAGCAAGATTAAAAATATTTAAAGAGGTATTTAAAGATGAGTAAAAAAGTTATTTTGAGTATCGAGAATTTAAAAAAATACTTCATAAATAAAGGTGTAGTTAATAAGGCTGTTAATAATGTTTCATTTAATGTGCACGAAGGTGAAATTGTTGGTTTAATTGGTGAAAGTGGTTCAGGTAAAACAACCGTAGGTCGTAGTTTATTAAGACTTTATGACGATTTTAATGGTTTTGTTACCTTGGATGGTGATATTATTTCAGGGAAAAAAATCACTAGACAAAAACGTAAAAGAATGAGAAAGAATATCCAAATGATATTCCAAGATCCTCATGCTTCACTTAATGGTCAAAAAACAATTTTCTCAATTTTAAAAGAGCCTTTAATTGTTAATAATATTATTAAAAATGAGATTGATGATTTAAAAAAGGATTGATATTTAATTCAAGATAATTTCCATTTTACTTTCTTAGAAAAAAACATGGAATACAAATTAAGAAATTTAAAACTTTTTAACACATCATTTAGTAAATTTATCAATACATGAAATGATAAAATCGAAAATATTAATTTTGACATAACAAAAACAAATGATGATAATTTCAATTTAGTTTTTTCTTACTTAGAAGAAAAAAATAAAATTAATTCTAACGTTATTAATGACTTATATAAAACTAACGAAAAATTACTAGCTTTATATTACGAAAAACAAAAAAATTATCGTGATAACAATCTTGATTTTGACGAAAGCGCCTTAGCGCAAGCACAAAAAGAATATGATCAAGCTTTAGTTTTAAGCAAAAAATCACAGCGTTATATTAGTGAATTACAAAATTTCAAAACATTAAAACACGCTTACAAAGAAGTTTTAGGTGAAAAAAAAGAAGTTTTAGAAACTTCTAAAAACTTATTTTTAAACTTGCTTGAAGAAAATAAAAACGAAATTCAACTTCAAAAAAACAATGCTTATTCAAGTTATGATTTAAACTTTTATATTCACAGCATTAAATTACACGAGCTTTCAAAAGCTAAAATGAAAGTTTTGAAAAACGCTTACAAAAACATGAGATATCTAAATTTTGATCAGATCAAAAACTTAATTAAAGATTTAAATCTATATTCAAGTGAATTTTTCGATAATAAACTCAATGTTAGTGTAAATAAAGAATCAAGAAAAGAAATAATCGGAATTATTAATCAATATTTTAGTTTTAATTCTGATAAATATGCAGCAGATTCAAAACAAAAACATAATTTGTTTAATCAAAAAATTCAAGAGTTAAATTCTCAAATTAATAAAAGCAAAAAACTACTTAATTCATATAAAAATGATCAAGCTGAAATTAGCGCCGATAAATTAAATCCTTACTTACAGAAGTTAAATGAAGCTAACCAAGTGCACAATGAAGAGGTTAGAAAGTATGTTTTAGAGTTTCAAAAAAGAATTGAAGTTTTAAATAAAGAAATTTTAGAAGCTCAAAGCCAAAAAGATCAAATCATCAAAAATATCAATCAAGTGGATGCTAAGTTCCCTCAAGCTTTTAAAAAATTCGAACTATTTTTTAATAATGAAGTTATTTTAAAGGCTAAAAAAGAATTAAAAGTAGCTAAAAAAACTTTAGCTGCGAAAGTTAATACAACAGATTCAAATCAAAAAAATGAATCACTAACAAGTAAGTTACAAACTCTTAAAAAATTGGAATTTCTTTTTAAAAATAAATTTATTTTTAAAATTAAAAGCCTATTAAAAATAGATAATAAAGATTCAACTTCTAAAGATTATATAAGACACTTAAACAAAAAATATAAATCATTAATAGTTGAGTTACAAGCTTTTAAGAATACCGTTAAAAAGCGTTATGAAGGAATTAAAAGCTTTGATGCAGAAAATAAATATTTACTCAAAGATCTTAATAGCATTCAACGTTTATTAGGAATTAAAAGAGAATATAATATTACATATCAAAACAAATACAGAAAAATCATTTGAAATATTCTGGATTTATTTAATACTTTCTTTATTAAAGCATTATTTATTAAAAACAAAATTTACAAAGCTTTAGATGATGTTGGATTACTTAAACAATTTGCCTCAAGATATCCGCATGAATTTAGTGGTGGACAAAGACAAAGAATTGTTATTGCCAGAGCCTTAATTACAGATCCAAAAGTTATTGTTGCTGACGAACCAATCGCCTCATTAGATATTTCAATTCAAGCGCAAGTTGTTAATTTACTTAAAGATTTATGTAAAAAGAAAAACATCGGAATGATTTTTATTGCCCATGATTTAAGTATGATTGAATATGTTGCTGACACAGTTCAAATTATGCACTTAGGTAAAATTGTTGAATCAGGAAAAACTGAAAGTATCTACTCACGCCCACTTCATCCTTACACAATTAATTTATTTAAAGCAATTCCTAAAATGTCAAATGCTAATGAAAAATTTAGAAATATTACATTCGATTTAGACTACTTAAATGAACAGCAATTTCCAAATATCCCCACAATCCATAATGTAGATGAAACCCACAATATTTATGGAACACTCAAACAAGTCCAAAAATGATTATCAAATGACAAAGAAAGTAAATAATTTGTATGTTTTATGAACTAAAAAATTATTTGCACAAGTCTTTTACTTATAAATATTTTTATTTTGTATTCTTTTTTTACTTTATTATTTTTTGAGTTCTTTTTGGTTTAAGTTTAATTAATAATACACTTTTAAACTCTTTTAATTATGCTTCAATTGTAGTTTTCTTATTAGTTTTACTACATTTGATTTTACAGTATTCATTTTTTAAACGTTTTTGACAAAGACACTTAAATAACAAAGAATACCGCGAAAAAGAAGTGCAAAAAAGAAAAATGCAGCGTATGAATCAAGCTGAAAAAGCAGCTTTTTTAAGATTAAAACAAAAAGAGAAAGATAAAAAAATTCAAAGACAAAATTACTTACAAGCGCACAAAACAATGTTTGGATATTGAATAAGTCTTTCTTACACATTTGTCATTTTTATTATTAGTTTAATTATTATTTTAGTAAATTAAATATATATACCTTTTGCAATTGCAAAAGGTTTTTTGTTTTTTTAGTATACTTTAAATTAATATGAGTGATAGCGTAAGATTAGACAAATATATTTCCCACATGTGTAATTTAACTAGAAGCGAAATTAAACAATTGATTAAAGCCAGAAAAATTCTAGTTAATAACCAACCAAGCAAAAACGATTCAAAAGTCAATATAAAAAGCGACACAGTAACGTTAAATAATCAAGTAATACATTATGAAGAATTTACTTATTATTTCTTAAACAAGCCACAAAATTATGTATGCTCACGTACGCCCCAAGAAGGTAGCAATGTTTTTGAATTAATAATCAGTGACCAAAGACCTACACTAGTGTCTTACGGAAGATTAGATAAAGACACTAGCGGTTTATTAATTATTAGCAACGATACTCAAACTTTACATAAATTATTAAATAACAAAAAGCATGTTCAAAAAACTTATTTAGTTGAACACCAAAAAAATTTAACTACCCAAGATATCGAATCATTACAAAAGGGTGTAAAACTTAGTGATGGCACTTATACTTTAGCCGCAAAAGTACAAACCATCGATAAAAACCATACATATTTAACAATTACCGAAGGTAAATATCACCAAATTAAAAGAATGTTTAGCGCAATAAATAATAAGGTTACCAACTTAAAAAGAATAACTTTTTCCAATTTAAATTTAGCCGATTTTAACTTAAATGAAGGAGAATACGTCAAATTAAATGATCAACAAATTAAACTTTTAAAAGGAGAAAATTAAATGAACAAAATTTTTGGAGTTAAAAATAAACATTTTGAAGATATTAAAAACAAAATTAAAACCACTGAAATAAGATATTATGATCACAAATACAAACATTTTAGTGTTAATGATTTATTCAGAGTTGTTAACGAAGAAACTGCTGAAGAAATTATTTGTAAGATAACTAATATAAATGTTTATCCAGATCTTAAAAATTTATCCCAAAAAGTCAATGTTTACAAATGTGGCTTTAACTCTAGTGAGGATCTATTTGATACTCTAAAGAAGTATTATCCTAATGATTATTTAAAAGAATTTGCTACTTTTGACTTTGAAATACTGGGTGATGATTTAAGTTATTTGCAAAACTTTGTTTTTGATATGGATGGAACTTTATTGAATAAAAACGGACAATTAAGCGAGAGTAATATTAAGGCGCTCAATTATCTAAAAGCTAAAAATAAAAATATCTTTATTGCCACTGGCAGACCTTATTACACTGCACAAAAATATATTCATTTAATTCCTTATCACTCTTATATGATAAGCTCTAATGGTTCTTTAGTTTATAACCTAAAAACCAATATTCTCGAACAATACACAAGTATGCCAAAAGATATCGCACTATTAATTTACAAAAAATTAGTTGAATTAGAATATGATTTTCTAGTATATACAAATTGAGGTATTTTAGGTTATAACGCTAACAAAACCAGCTTTTTCAAAGAAAAGAACTACAAATCTTTTTTAGACGAAAACACCTATAAAGAAGGTGATTTATCTCAAAAATTAAGTGATTGACAAGTATGTAAATTTTTAGTTTTGAGTGATTCTAATGACCCTCAAACTTTTGAGCAAATCGCCAGCATAATTAAGCAAAATTCTTCGATTTATTATGTTTATTCACAAGCGAATATGATTGATATAATGCCAAAGCAAGCATCCAAAGCCAATGGCCTAAAATACGTAATTGAAAAATTAAATTTAGACAAAAACAAAACAATCTGTTTTGGTGATGCTGATAATGATATTAGTAATTTTGAATTTATAAAACATAGTGTAGCTATGGCTAATGCTAGCGATAAAGTCAAGAGCCAAGCTGTTTTTGTTGCGCAAGATAATGATAAAGATTGATTAGAATCTTTTATTAAAAAACACCATATTTAATTGTTTTACAGGTAAATATGTAGATTATTTAAATAAAAATTTAAGTTTTCTTAATGCATATTCTTATATTTAGTTTCGTCAAAAAATAAAAAATAAAAAAGCAAATTTTTATGCATGTATGACATGCTAAAAATTTGCTTTTTAAATAAATTTAATTTTTAAAATCTTTAGTAACTAATTTATTATAAAAATCAACAACTAGATCTAAATTCTCGTATCTCAAATCAGGATCTTCAATACTAAATAATCAAATCATAAATTCAACAAATTTTTTCACTGATGTATTTGATCTAATATCAAATCTTAAAACATCAGAGGAAATTTTAAGTGTTTTTAATCACTTGTAAGGTGGGTTTTCGATATAAATCACAATCTTATTTTTATTATTTTCGTTAAAATTAGATTTTAAATCATTTATAGGATTATATGAGCTATCAACATGTAATTCATTAATTAGCGCTTCAAAATTATATGTAAAATTACTTTTATTAATTCTAATTTTTCAAATTGTTGCGCTTACAAACGCAAATACACAATACACAAATATAGGAGCTGAATAAACAAAAGATAATTTACCAAGTGACAATATTAATATAGGCAACATTATAAAAAGCATTAACGGAGCATAAAACAAAAATATATATGGGGATGTAGATTGTCATTTAAAACTTTTAAACATACCAAAACCCTCTAAAATTCTTTCATTTATAACTTTATCTTTAATAGCTTTATTATCACAAGCTTTTTTCATTATATACATGTATGTTAAAGTAGCTTTAATCGATTTATAATAGGACAAGTTTCAAAGAGCTACAATTAAAAAGCAAACGATCAGTACGCAAAAGTAAATTATTAAAAATTTATTCATAATATTTTTTAATTTAACCTAACCTAAATTATCGTAGGTAATTTTTTGGTATAGTTGTGATATATCACTCATGTTTATGTTTATCGTAAACTTTCACAAGCCCCATTATTCTAAATTTATACATATATTTTGCCACGAATTGCTCCAAAGTGTAAATTTTATTAGTTATTATATTTGAATTCAAGATCCCCTCCTTTTTTAGCGCAATTTAAGTAATATTGATCTTGTTTTGCTGGATTTATAAATATCTATTTAATGCTAGATTTTTTTAATATATTTTGTATTTTTATCTATTTGATTTATGTTTTATTGAAGTTATTTTCTGTAAATTTAACTAAAATATTGAAGTTTTTTATTTCTATATAGTGAATTAATTGACACAAATAAGTAAGCAAAAAACAACTTAATATATCAATAGAAATGCAAGATAGCATCTGAATTAACTAATAGTTCAAAAAATTTCTACAATAGTAAGTTTTTATTTTTGTAACAAGTTTTCAAAAACGCTTTTATTATTCATAAACTAAAGTTATTGATGCAAATCATTTAAAAAATAAAAATGCGCCTATTACAAAACTAACAAATTTAGTGAAATTCAAAGAAGTTATATCAATATTTATTTTCTTTAATAAATTTATCTAATATTTTAATTTTCTTAAATTCTTTTGCTATTTTCATTCATTTATTGTTTTGAATATCTAATGCTTTTGAATCGTATAGTTTTTTAGATTTATTTCTGGATTTATTTTAGTGTGTCAAAAAGTAAACTTAAAAAATATTGTAGAGATATGAAAATTTCATATCTTTTTATTTTTTGATCTAAAGCACTAATTTAGTATATTTTTGGTATTATCCAAATATTTATCCTTAATAAAATCAATATTGTTTACTCAAAATGATTGACCTTTGATACTTGAAGCTCATAAAATTAAAGAATAAACATCTTGTAAATCTTTTTTATTTTTAAATGTAGTTTCAATTTTTGACTTTGATAAATATACCTTTGATACACGATGCGCGGAAATTTCGACATTAAAAATTGTTGATTGCGCTTTATCGTCGCTTTGAATATTATTAAATTCCAATTTTGTTAGGTCTATAGTAGAATCTTTCTTAAAGTTCATTAAATCATTAAGTGCATTTGGATTTATATTGAAGATACGTTTTTTAAATCTATAATTAGTAAAAGCTAGAAGCACTAACCCAACCCCAAAATACATCGTAAAAATAAAAATTTTACCTAAGTATTTTAATTCAAAATGTTCAGGTAATAAAGTAAAAGCAAACGCTACAGCATCTACAGCAACAAAAACAGCGGCGCAAACGATCATAACTGTCATGCTTATTATAAAACTTTTGTTTAATCTCTCTTTTATTAGCGAGTATCCTCTAATTACTGAATCATTAATTATCTGATCAGGTTCATTTTTGGCTTTAAGTATTGCTCTATCAATTAGTAATTTTCATGAATAACGTTTTTTGTTATTCAATAACAGTGTTGTAGAAATTATTGTTGAAATTACAAAAATAGTGATTAATGTTATACCTAATATTAGAAATATTGACATTTTGCTCCTTTTTAATTATTATTGTAAATAATAATTATCTTGTCATGATTTGAGGTTTTAACTCTAACTAATTTTATATTAAATAAATATCAATCTCTAAAAATGGAAAAAATTTCTCTTTTAAAAAATAAAAGAACTAACAACTTTTTGTTAGTTCTTTGGAATTAGCAACATTCATGAGTGCAATTATCTTGATTAAAAGAAATTTTAGCTTTAGAGCAATCGCACACAATTTTAGAAATACAGTGATCTTTTGCAATTAATTCTAAAAATGGCTTAAATTTTTGAATAAAAGATTTTTTTAAAGAATAAAACACTTCCAAGCCTTTTTTATCAGTATCAACAACCTTTAGTTTTCTGAGTTGAATAAAATGTTTTGAGATATTAGCTTGTTTTTGTTCTAGTAATTGTGTTATTTGTTGAACGTTACACTCACCACTTTCGCATGTATATAAGTGCATGATTAATTTAAAATTAACTTCTGATGACATTAATTTAAAGAACTTTTGGATATTCATTAAAACAATCTACCTTTTTTATTTTTTGTGTTTGGCTCTTGCTCATCATCTTTTTCTTGTTGGCTAGATTCGTCTTCTAAAAATGCATTTCATTCTTTAGTTAAAGTGCTTGAGTCTTTGTTTTCGTACAATTCATCCAATGAAGTCTCATCCATAATTGAGTTTTCTAATTCTTCATTATGAATATTTATATTATTTGAGTAACCTTTATTAATGAATTCATTAATTTTATTAAGGCTAAAATCTGCTAAAATTTCATTTTTTTTTCTTAATCAAGTTATATCGTTTAAAATTTTTGCATCGTAATGTTTACTCTTTAAGAAACGGTAGTAATCCTTAAATAAAACGTATGATTCTAAATCATTAGCATATGAAAAATCATCAAAAATAAATGCTTTATATGGGTGATTATCAACACTTATTAATAAATCTAAATGTATCGTTCCAACTGAGTAATCTTCTTGTAAAGTTACATTCATTATTGGTTTAATTTTTTCTGATATAGCTTTTTTAACTTCTTCACTTAATGAAGTTTTAACAGAATGAGGTTTTGCATTTTTACGCTTGTTTACAGAGCTAAAAAGCAGATCTCTTCTTTGTTCGTTTGTTAATTCCAAAAAGCGTAATCACTCTCTAAAAATAGCTGTGTCAGGAGAGTTGTGATAGTTATTGATATCATTTGCCTTGATTGTTTTGATAACAATCATTTTTTCTTTTGCACGAGAAATGGCAACGTTTAAAGCATTCATTCCACCATTACGCCCTACATATGTAGAAATAATTTTAGCACTTTTGTCATATCCGATTGTCACAACAATTAAATCAGCCTCATCACCTTGAATATTTTCGATGTTTCTAATCATCAATTGTCTCTCTCTGATTGCATTTTCTAAATCTGGATATTTTTCATAAATTTGTGATACTAAATAATCCAATTGTTTTGCGTTAAAAGCTAATAAAATAATTTTCTTATATTTTTTAAGGTTAGCCTCAACAACATCTAATGCCATTTTCGCTTCGGCGATATTTTTATTTTCGCTTCAACTTCCTTTAACTTCGATAACTTCAATAGCCTCAGAATTATCATTTAAGGCACTATCAATAACATCTAAAGATGAATCGTAAAAATATTTACTTGAAAAGGTCATTAATGAAGCGTGATTTGAACGATAGTTTTTGTCCAATAATATGTTATAAACACCTAAACTAATGGCGTAATCTAAAAGTGATTCCACATTACCAAATATTGATTCATCTGTTGTTCTAACTCCGAATCAATTTGTTGGTTTCATTTGCTTGTCATCACCTGCTAACACTTTTATTTTAGCTAAATATAAAATTGGCAACCCTTTTTCGATGAAAATCTGTGAAGATTCGTCAATAATGGCATAGTCAAATTCCTCTTTTTCTCAACCGCTTAAATCTGTATCAGGTGTTGCAATAATAATAGGAAAAATTTCTTTAATTAAATCTGAATAAACTTTTACAAATTTATATGGTTCAAGGTTTCCGATTCTAATTGATGCGGCAAATTCATTGTATCTTTTACGTTTTTCTGGTGAGAAATTTAAGATTTTATTTATTACACGTTCTGCCACAATGTTCTTAATCATAGATATATCGGTAAATTCTTCGCTTTCCATATCAGGGAGTAAATCAATAAAATCTCTAAGTCAATTTAAATCTTCTTTTTCTAAATTTCTAAATTTAACAACTAATTCACTTAAGCTTCCTTTAAAACCACTAAGGCGAGCATCTATTAACTTACCAAGTTTTTTCAGTTCAAAATATTTAGAACTAAAAGGCAGAACAGACATTTTATTAGCTTTTAAAATGTATTTTTCAGCAGATTCGTTTTCAGATAATTCTTTGTGTGGATACACAACATTTCTAGGTAAACTTAAAACAAAATCAATATCATCCTGAGTTAATTTATCCATGTTATTTCTTAAGTAAAAATAACCTTGAACAATTTCTAAATATTTAGGTTTTTGAGATATTTCTTTAACTTTTTCTACTCATATTCTTTCTGCGTCACTTAATATTTTAAGTGGTTTAATAGTGTAAGACTCTTCAAAATATTCTAGATAGTTAATATAGTTTTTAAGAGGTTTATAAAAACTATTTCTTTTCATATCTTTGCTGGTTAAAATGAATAAACCAAACATTCTTAAATCGCCCATTCTATTTCTTATAACTTCTAAAGCAGCCTTTTTTTGGCTAGCGACTAAAGCTGTTTTACCATAGACTAAAATATTAGCCAATAAATTAACGATTGTTTGACTTTTTCCAGTTCCAGGAGGACCTCAAATAATTGTATTTTGACTTAAACTTGAAACGATAGCTTTATCTTGTGAGTAGTTAGTTGGAGTGATTTTAAATAACCCAACTTTTGGATCAAAAATTGTATTTTTAATTTTATATTTATAAATGTTTTTATTAAATTCAATATCAAAAATATTGTCAATTTCGTCGTTTTCAATAATTTCTTTCATTCTATTTCTAGAATATCCACCACTAGGTAAAAATAGACCTAAAACCATTCCGCTATGAAATTCCATAGTTCTATTTTTAATATCATCACTTCTTAATTTTTTAAATGGACCATAAATGCTTTGAGGAAAGCTGAATGTTTTGCTTCAAACTTGTTGTAAACGCATAAAAAGTTGTTGCATTGTTAATTCAGAATAATCAAAATCAACCCTTATATCAAAACCGGCGTTTTCCAGTATAAACAAGATCTTTTCGTTAATTTTGATGTTTCCATCACTTTTTAAATAAGTTCTTCCGTTTTTAAATTCTAAATAAACCTCTTTAAAAAATAAAGGTGCATAAACTACTTTTTCGTCAATAGCAATTGACACATACAAAAATGCTAAATGCATTGGTCATATATTGATTTCATCGTTTATTTCACTTGAGCGATCAGCCAAAAGTTTTCATTTTAAATTGGATTTTTGAAAATCAACACGAATTTTTTCAATAACTTTTAATTTTGTTTGTTCAAAATTAACTTGTAATTGATTAGCGACAAAATCAGTTATTTCTTGTTCATTATTTTTTAATAGCTGTAAAACTAACTCAGGTGAATTAGCTTTTTGAATTTGCTCAATTAAACTCAAAAGATTTAACTCAACAACAGGTATTTCAAATTTAGAATTTTGGTAAATATATTGAAAAACCTTACCGCCAAATAATTTATAAATATCAAAGAAAAATTTATTATTGACATTAGTAAAAACAGAGGGGTCATTAGGAGTAACTTCTAAAAGGTTATCTAGAATAACCTTATATCTTTCTTTACTTGATATCATTTTTACCTCACTTGTTGTTTAAGTACTCAAATGTAGCATTTGTGTATTCGTTAGTTACTAAAAATATTTTGTCAGAATTAAGAACTATCCCATTAATAGCCTTTATCTTATTCATCTTTTGAAGGTCAATCTTTTTAGGATCATTAATTTCAATCTTTATTTTCATTAATGTTTTACTAACACTTTTAATATTATTTTCGCCAATAGCTTCAATTATCGTGTCAATATTAAAGTTAAGTTTGGGTTTTTGAAAAACTTGGTTTTCAATTCTTTTATTGTTGTCTTTTTTTATTTTTATTAAAATTAAACCAAAGGTTAAGATTGTTAAAAAAAATAATAAAACTTTTTGTTTATTTTTCATAGTTATTATTATATTATTTTTTAGTAATTTAAACGCCAATATAAAATATTAAAAATATTTTTTTATCTTGACAATTTTAAATTAAAAATATTTATATATTTATATATAAATATATGCTTCTTAAAAAATAATATATTTTTAACTTTAAATTTATGTTATAATTGTTAAACTTATTTATTATATTTATATGAATATAGTGTGAAAATTAACGTATAAAGGAGAGACATGAGACAAACTACTATTGTTACAAAATTAA
>NZ_JAZDWZ010000014.1:0-18777 GCF_036350065.1 Mycoplasmopsis ciconiae
CTTCAGATATTCCTAGTCCTGTTACTGGAGTGATTAAAAAAATTATGATGGCTACAGGTGATGTTATTCACGTAGGTCAAGATATTTTTGTAATTGATGATGGTAAAGTTCACAATAACGCACCAGCTCCAGTTCAAAAAGAAGAAGCAGCTAGTGTTGTTGGAGAAGTTACAGTTAATAATGATTTAATTGATTTTTCTAGTTTAGGTGCTGTAGCTCCAAGTGTTTCAAATTCTACAAGCACTCCACAAGCAAAAGAAGAAAAAGTTTCTGAACAACAATTTGAAGAAGGTAAAGTATACACAGGAGCTATTGAAAAAGAATATGATGTTATTGTTGTAGGTAGTGGTCCTGGTGGATATTTAGCAGCTGAAGAAGCTGGAAAATCTGGATTAAAAACATTAATAGTTGAAAAATGAGCTTGAGGGGGAGTTTGTTTAAATACAGGATGTATCCCAACTAAAGCTTTATTAAAATCAACAGAAATGATCCATGAAATGAAACATATGGAAACATATGGACTTGTTGGAAACTTCGATAAATTAAAATTAGACAATTTAAAAACTTGAAAAAACATGCACACACGTAAAGAAGGCGTTGTAAATCAAGTTGCTTCTAGCGTTAAAATGTTAATGAAATCAAGTAAATGTGATATTTTAGAAGCTGAAGCTAAATTTGTTGGTGCTAGAGAAATAGAAGTTGAAGGTAAGGTTTATAGAGCTAAAAACATGATTATTGCTACTGGTTCAAGACCTAAAAAACTTGACATGATTCCTGGATTTAAAGAAGGATATGAAAGTGGTAAAATCGTAACAAGTCGTGAGGCAATCAACTACAAAGATCACTTACCAAAATCATTAGCTATTATCGGTGGTGGAGTTATTGGAGTAGAATTTGCTCAAGTGTTTGCTTTAAGTGGAACACAAGTTACTGTATTCCAAAACACAGAAAGAATTTTACCTATGGCTGACGCTGAAGTTTCAAAAGAAGCTGCTAAAGCGCTAGAAAAAATGGGTGTTAAATTCGTTTATAATGCTCAAACATCAAAATTTGAAAAAGATACTTTATTCTACACTGTTGATGGAAAAGAAGAATCTCTTAAAGTTGAATTAGTACTTACAGCTACAGGTAGAGCAGCAAACGTTGAAGGACTTGAAGAAGTAGGTGTTAAAGTCGAACCTAGAGTTGGTGTTAAAGTTGATGAACACCAAAGAACAAACGTAAGAAACGTTTATGCTATTGGTGATGTTACTGGACAAAATATGTTAGCACACGTAGCTTATGCACATGCTATGGTAGCTGTTAATGATATTTTAGGAAACCAAAACAAAAATAAATACCACCCTAAAGGTGTTCCAGGATGTATTTATACATCTCCAGAAATTGCTTTTATCGGTTTAACAGAAGCTGAGGCTAAAGCACAAGGTAAAGATGTATTTTCAAGTAAATACTTATTTAGCTACTTAGGAAAAGCAATTGCAACTACACACACAGAAGGATTCGTTAAATTAGTTGTTGATAAAGAATTTGGTGAAATTTTAGGTGCAAGTATTGTTGGTGCTAATGCTACAGACTATATTGCTGAAATTGGTTTAGCAATGGAGCAAGAAGTTACTGTGCATGAATTAGCTCACACAATTCACCCACACCCAACATACAATGAAATTCTTTGAGAAGCCGCAAGAAGTGCTGCTTTAAAATTAGATATGGCAAACAAAAAATAATTGCAATTACAATAAATCCCAGCTATTGTAATTTATTCCCAAAGTTATTAAATGATAAAACCCACACTATTTAAGTGTGGGTTTTTATTATTCGTTAGCAAATTCAATTATATCTAATATGACTGTGTCTTTGATATCTTCATTTAAAATTTCGTGACGTGCATTAGGGTATGTTATTTGTTTAATCTCGCTAAAGCCACATTTTTTTAAGTGATTTAGCGAATGTTTTGCGCCCTTTGCAAAGCCAGTAGAGGGATCTTCTTCACCTCTGATCATTAAAATTGGTATATCGTTTATATTTTTGTATTTATATGGTTGATTTAATGTCAATGATAAAGTCATCAAATCTTTAAAAGCGCTTACGCTAAAACCGAAACCACAAAGCGGATCTTTTATATACTCTTGAATGTTTTTTTCACTGACTGAAAGTCAATCTAGTTTAGTTTTAGGATTTTTTATTTTTGCGTTAAACGCTTCAATAGTTAGTTTGTTAACAAACTTAGAGTGATGTTTTGGGCCTAATAGTTTTTGAAGCGTTTTGGTGATCAATAATCCAAGCTTGGTTAATTTTGAATAACTGGGGTATCCACATAAAATAACTTTTGAGTAATTATGAGAATTATCGACTAATAAGTTTCTTAAAATTATTGAACCCATAGAATGGCCAAAAATTATTACCTTATCAACATTAAAAGTTTCTTGAATGTATTTGGTTATGATTTTATAATCTTGTAAAAGTAATCAATGACCATTTTTATCAGCAAAATAACCCAGTTTTTGTGCGTTTTGCCCATGGCCACGCATGTTTGAAGTAACAACACTAAAACCGCTTTCGTTTAATGCTTTAGCTAGGTGTTGATACCTTTGTTGATGTTCTTCCATTCCATGAATAATTTGGATAAAGGCTTTAGGTTGATCTATTAAGTATAGATTTAAATCTAAAGGATAATTGTCGACGCTATTAATAATAACTTTTTGCATAATGCCTCCATATAAAAATTATAAAACTAGGATTTTAATCCTAGTTTAGATATTTGTTTAATACTTAAGTTTACTTAAATATTTTAGCAAAAAACGCTAAAATACTCTTTTTGAAAATTAAGCCAAGAGCAACTGAAGAAGTAACAAAAAATGTAGCAACAGAGATGATTATAATATTCGTTTTATTAAGTTTTTTAGGTTTGTCTGCGTTGATTGTTGGTAAATCTTCTTGGTTTAAGATAACTGTGTTTTCTTGATTATCTTGAGTATTATTTTCTTGATTTTGAGCATTAGAAGAGTCTTGTTGCTGTGAATCATTTGGTTGTTGGGGTTCTGTTGTTTGGTTAGTTACTTCTTGGTCTGGAGTTTCGTCTTGATTTTGCTCATCTTTTACTATAGGAGTTTCTTGTTGGGGTTCTTGAGGTAAATCCTGTTTTTCTTCTGTAGTTTCTTGCGCCATTTCTTCTGTAGTTTCACTAATCTGAGCGCTTTGATCATTATTTTGCGGTTGCTGTGTTTCTTGGGTTTCGGCGGTTGAATTTACGTTTGTGCTTTGATTTTGCTCTGATTCGTTATCTTGAGTGGTTTCTGTAGTTTCTTCGTGTGTGTTGTTTTGAGGTTTTTCTTCTTTAGATTCTTCTTGTGTTGTAATTGAATGATCAGAATTATTATCTATATCTAAAGGAGAATTTTCTTCAAAATCATGATTGTTGTCTTCTTCAGGTTTTTGAGTATTTTGCTCGTTTACTTGCGGTTCTTGCGGTTTAGTTTCAATCTCTACAGGTTCATGATATTGATCAATTTGTTGTTCTAGTTTATTTAAATCTTCTAAATCAAGCAAATCATCTAAAGAGTGATTTCATTCACCTTTAATCTCTAGTTGCGCTTCTTTTTGATTTATTTTTATTTGAATATTTTCAATCTTTTTAATTGTTTGATTTAAATTGTTATAAAGATCTTGAGCCTGCTTTAATCTTGAAATATTATCCAATGAATGTCTAGTGATAAAAATTTCTTTTTGTTTTTGGTTTAAAACATTATTTTCTTGTAAGACTCTGTTAATTTCATCGATAATTTGTTCGCGCTTATTATCTCCGTTTAACATTGATTGCAAGGCAGATTGGGAATTTTTATATTCTAATATTAACGTTCTGTCTCTAATTTGCGAATCATTGTTTAAATATGAATGCATCTCCTCAACTTTAGCATCGAAATCATTAATAATTTTTGAATCAGAATCAAGATAATTAACAGTGTCTTTAGTTTGGTTTAATATTTGTACTTCTTCTTTTAGTGTTTTTATATCTTCATTAAGTTCTGTAGCTGTTAATGCTTGTTGATCTACTTCATCTTTATCTTTACATTTATCAATTTTTTTATAAATGTTTGACTTCTCATTAGAATTAAGCATCTCTAAGGCGCTAACTTCTTCTTTTTTAGTTTGTTTATAGTCGTTTAATTCTTTTAACTCAACAGCGTAACGATCTAGTAACTCATTTAATTTTTGTGTTTGTTCGCTTATTTGCTCCAAATCAAGATTAGAATCTTGAGTTTGAATAATTTCTTGATAATATTGCGAAATATAATCTTTGTCAATGTTAGAAGCTTGTTCTTTTAAATAATCTAAACTTATAATAGCTTGATTTAAATTGTTGATTAAAATTAGTGCATCATCAATTTTAGAAGTGTCCATTGACACTAAATAATTTTGTTTAATATTTTCTTTTTGAGCTGTATTTAAGTGTGATTGTTCTAATTTTTCATTTATTTTTTTAACATTTTCAACATAATTATCAAAAGAGTTACTTAATGCTTCTAAAGCACTCAAATCAACAGCTAAAGAGATTTGTTTTTTAACTTCTTCAATGTTACTTTCGCTTAATAATATTTTATCAGCGTTAAATTTCTCATTAAATACTAATAAAGCAGAATCTAATTTTTGTTTTCCGTTTAATTTACTTGAATATAATTTTAAATTCTCAAAATCTTTTGTTAGTTCTTTTGAATCAAGTAATTCTGAATCTAAATTTTGAGAATTTTCAAGTAGCAAAGATTCGTATTCCACCTTAATATTCAAATCAGCATCATAATAATTTTGTGTTGTTTGAATGTTTGTGTTAGCGTGGATGTAATTTTTTGTATCAGATAAAATTTTGTTAATGTTATTTGCTTGATTAATAAGATTATCAAATTCTTGTTTAGTGTTAGAGTGTTTAAGCATTTTTACAAATGCATCTTTTCTTTTTGAATTTAAATAACTAAGCGAATCTAATAATGATACTAAAGTTGTTTTGTTATCGTTATTAGCTTGTGTTTTTAAATCGTTAATTCTTTGTTTTGTGAATGAATTTTGTACTAAAGAAACGTAGTTATTAATTGAATATTGAGCTAAATTATCCATCGCTTTAATTTCTCTAATAACTTTCTCTTTTAAGTCAGTAATTTCCTGATTATCTTTTTGTATTTTTCTAAGTAATTCAATCATTTTTTCATAATCTTTTTTAATATTATTAAATTGATTGAAATACTGTGAATCTTGAGTATTTGGTGTGGAATTAAAATATTCTTGATATTTATTATTTATTTGTTTATACTCATTGATTTCAGTTGAATTAACATTAGCAAAAATTTGTTTCTCTAAAGCTGGGTATTCGCTTATTTGCTGTCTCATTTTCTGAGTATTATCATTTAAAGAATTTACTTCTGTAGCTAATTCTATGTATTTTTCAGTTAAAAGCTTTGATAAAATATCTTCAACTTTTGGATCAAAATAAGTTTTTTGCAAAAGTGTTAAAGCGCTTGAGTCATTAAAAAGTTGATTGATTTGATTATTTAAGTTTTGAGCTTTATTTAATAAAATTTGCGCTTGGGAGTTGTTATTAATTAACTCTTGTTTTTTTGCTACTTTTACAACAGAAAGATCAACTGCGTTTAATACATCCTTAAAAATTTGCTGATTTTTATTAGTTAGATTATCTAAAGCGTTTTTGTGAATGTTGTAGGAATTTGTGTATTTTTTTAACACTCATACTTGATCGAGTTTATAAATATAATTTTGAACTAATTTTTGTAAAGATTCATAAAAGCTAATAATTTCTTTTTTGTTGTTTATAGTTTGGTTTATGTTTGTTAAATTTTGGTTTAAAAGATCATAGTCAAATTTATCTAAATCTAAAAAGCTATCTAATGATTGTTCTACATTTGTGTTTATAGCCAAAAATTGTTCTTCAAAAAGATTATTATTTAAATAAGTTCCAATATATTTTTTTCAATTATTTTTGGTTTCCACGTAAGTGTTTCAAAGAATTTTAAATTGATCAAAATATTGTTTTATTTTATTAAATAAATCAACATTTAAAGGTAATTTAATTTTTGTTGTTAATAAACTCTCAATTGTTTCAATAAAACTTTTTTGATAAAAACTATCAAAAGCACTAATAAATGACTCACTAAAATTTTGCCCATCTAAATTTTGATTTTTATAATCAAGTAATTCTTGTTTAAATTGTTCTAAATTGCTAATTCACTCTTGATCGGCCACAACTTTTGTGTTAATGGTTATTTCATTGTATCTACGACTATCTCAATATATATTTTTAGGTGTTAATTTATAAAATACTAATTTAATATCGCTATCGTAAGGGAATTTATAATTTTTAAGGGTGACTTTGGAATCTTTAACATCAACACTCTCAATAAAAACACCTCTAGAATAAACATCAACTTTAAAACCATCATAATTTCCGTTTTTTAAATTAATTTGACTGGTTTGATCGACTATATTGTCAATAGAAATATTTTTAACTAAGTTACCTAAAAAGCCACGATTAATTTCTTCATCAGTAACATAATAGTTATTTTTAATAATATTTAAAACCAAAGCATCACCTGGATAGTCCATTACTAAAGTTCCATAACGTTTATATTGAGGATTTTCGTTCAATCACTTAAGTGTATTTCAATTTACATGTTTTGCACTTTGATATACTCTTCCATCTGCAACACTGACGAAATTAAAACCAATTAAGTCTTGATTTTTTCTAATTCTTTCGTCGTATTCTTTAACATATTGACGAATATAGTTAATTTTTTTCTCGCTACCTTGATTATAAAAATCTTGGTAAGTCACTAAACTACTTCTTCATTTTCCGCCAAACTCTGCACTTGTGTATACTTTATGGTGCATGTGGTTTAAAACAAAAATTTTACCTCTTAGCTGTGCAAGTGTAGGGTTTACTACATCCCGACCACTTGTGTTTTTATATAAACGTCTGTTAATATTAGGATCTTTAAAAGTATCTTCAATTAATTTTTTTCATTTTTCGGCTGTACCAGAATTGTGAACATCTGAATTTTCATCTTTGAATCTAAAAATAATAAATTCAGATGGGTATTTGTCTAAAAATTGCACCATTTTTTCTAAATATGTTTTAAGTGTATCTTTAGTTCCAGGTCAAATACCACCGTGATTGATAAACAACTCGTGATTGATTCTTATATCAAAAAATCTGATTCCTTGTTTTAGTTGATTGTCTCAATTTTTGCTTTGTGTTTTACTTCAAGCTTCAGTGATTTTTTGTCAAAAACCAACAGCAAACATTCCAGAATCGTGGGTTCCTGGAAGTGTTAGTTCAGATAATTTTTTACGATCGTCTACATATTTTAGTCAATCATTCATATTTAACTTAGTATCTCAACGATCGCTTGTAGCGTCATTTAAGTCATTTACATTAACATTCTGAGTTGGTAAATTAGTGTTTGCTGATATAGCACTTACAAGAGATAAACCAACAACAGGACTAAAAATTATTAAAGGAAAAAACTTTTTGATTCTTTTTTTCATTAACACCCCTATTTTCTTAATAAATTTATTTATTAAGAGTACTTAAATTTTATAATATTTTTTTATTTTCTTTATTGATGTCAAACAAAATTAAACGCCTATAAAACAGACTTATAAATAAAAACTTTAAATTTTTTTAACTTTTTTGAAATAAAAAATAATTTTACTTTATTTGTTTTTGAGCCTCACTTTTATTGCTTTTAACTAAAGAATAAGCGTCAAAAATTAAAATTAACACTCGCAAAAGTGTTAATTTTAATCTCATTTTTTATCTAGATTTTTTGAAAGTCATATCAGTTACACTTAAACGGTAACCTTTGTAACCTTCATCGGTATAGAATTTATTTTCATATTCTTTGTCTCTAAATGCTAAAACAACACCATAAAAGTCTGTGATATTATGGTAAACGGTATTAAGTAAGTGTCCTCACTCTTCTCCATTTCCTAATTCCCCATCTCTAAAGTCTTTTTCGTAGGCGCTTCTTTCTCCGACTATAGCCTTAAAGAATACTGTAGAAACAAAATCAGCATTTAATGTATCTGGATTTTTAACATATAAGAGGTTATTGTTATAACTTGCGTAGTAGTTTTCTCCGTAACTTAATTTGTGAGCACTTGTAACTTCTTTAGTTTGTTCGTTAAAACTATGTCCTGTAGAAAGTTTTTTACCATTATGTATAGGTTTTTGAGTTAAAATGTAAATTCCTCTTACATACCCGTACATAGCTTGTAAAATCAATTTAGCTTTGTCTTCATCACTTAAAACTGTTGTTAAATCATTAAGTTGATTTAATGAAAATTTACGTCTTATTAAGTTATATTTTTCTAATTGATATTTAGTATATTTATCGTTGAAATCAATTAACGGTTTAAGGGCAGGAATGTCAGCAGGATCTATTGTAACTCTACCAGGAGTTTTAGAAGCGTACTCTCCATAACCTTGGAAAATATCATTATCAACTAAATTATAGTATTTTTGTAAAACAGCCTGTAATTCAGTATTTTTGGTTAAGTCTGGATAATATGCGTCAGCGTCTTTGTAATAATCTCCATGGTCAGTTGGTTTAAATAATTTAGGAATTGTATTTAAAATTTCCATATCTCTTTGCAAGTTAGCTTCACTTTGAGTAAATCCATTAGCATTTGGAATTCTTTCCAATTCTTCCTTAGCTCTTTGTCTTTCGGCTTCTTGTTCATTTTGTTTTGCAATAAGATCGTTAATTATTTTAATAGCTTTGTTATATTCTGAATTCACAAAACCAGAAGGACTATTCATTGCTTTTAAGAATGAATAAGCTGCAACAGTAGAGTTTGATTTCGCTACCATATCATCAGCTTCACGGATTTTACTATTTATATAATTAATAATTGAATTCAATTGATTATCATAAGCTGAATTTAAAACTTGTGATTTTTTGGCGATTATCTCATCAACAAATGACTGAGATTTTGCTTTTTCATCATTATATAAGTTAGGATTATTTTCTACATTATTAAATTGAATAAATTCGGGGTTAGAATCAAGACCTGACATTTGGTCATTTAATTCTTGTAAATTTTGCTCAATATATTTTGTGTTTTGCAACTGTTCTGAAGTAGCGTCTTCAAATCTCTTTTTAATTTCTGATATCCTATCTTCAATACCGTATAAAACAGGCGCTAACATGTAAGCATTAAAACCAAATTGACCGTATTTTTGGTCAATAAAACCTTTGAATCTTTCGATTTTTTGTTGGAACTGATCGATTTTAGATAATGTATCATTTCTTAGTATTTCAATAGGGTCTGGTTTTGCAACTCTTTCAAATTCTGGGGCCTCATCTATAACTAAACCGCCTTGCGCACTTGGTGTTTCGTCAACAATTAACTCTTCATCTGTTGCTGTTTCATGATTAGAATTAACATCTTGTTGTGTCTCTTCTGTGGGCTCGTCAGTAGCGTTAGTCTCTTGATTTTCTTGTGTGTTAGTGTTAACTGATGAATTAGATTCGTTTGTTGATTGACCTTGATTTGGATCCGTAGTTTGTGAAGTATTAGTATTATTTTGTTCGTTTGAGTCTTGATTAGAATTTTGATTTTCTTGTGCGTTATTACTTGGGTCTGTAGTTTGTTGGTCTTGATCTACATTTTCTTGAGTTTCACTAGTTGTATTATCGTTTTGCTCTACAACGTTTTGGTTTGGTTTTGTGTTTTGAGTATCATCAACTGGGTTTTGTTTAATTTCTTCTAGTTGATTAATTAAAGTTACATATTTATGTTTTAGAAAAATTAAATATTTATTTTTTTCTAATAAATATTTCTTTAATTGAGAAACAACATACTCTGCACCTTCTTTTCAAGAATCAAAATTGGTTAAATTAGAACTTTCTTTAATAAGGTTTTGAACATTTAAATTCACCTCAATAATTTTATTTTTTAAATCTCGAATATCATTGTTAATTGAATTAATAGATGAATTGAAATTTTCAATTTGATTTTCATAATTATTATTTAAACTATCTTGATTTTTACTTTGGTTTATTAAATCATCAATACTTTTATTATCTTGATTAATTTTTTCTTCTAATTCTTTAGTAGCATTAATGATGTTGATAATTTCATTTTTAACATCTGCCAATTGATTATTTTTTGCATCTGCATCTTGATTTAAGTTAGATAAATCGTTTTTTAAATTATTTATTTGCTCATTTAAAACACTATTGTGTTGTGATGTTTGAGTAATTAAATTTTTAATTTCTTCAGATTCAGTATTATTTTTTTGTAACTGTGATTTTATTTGTTTATTTTGATTGTTTAATAAAATTGCAGCAGTTGTTGTTGTAGCTGCACTAGCTAAAACAATTGAAGAACTTAGAATTAAAATACTTTTTTTGCTCAAATTTTTCATATCTTTACCTCTTAACAAATTAATAAATTTTTTTATTAAAAATGAAATTATTAATTGTTAAATTATTTTAACACTTTAAAATAAATAACAAAATTGGTTAATGTTATTTTTGCGGCGTTTTATTGGTTATGTTTTCACATAATAATTTTACTTATGTAATCGTATAAGTTATAACAAAATTTCAATATAAAAACCAAAGAAAATTAATATCTAATTAATACAAAAATATTGGTTCTTATATTTTTTATTTTGCTATAATACAAATGATTTTTCATTTAATTGAATTTCAATTAAAGATTAAGGGAGGTTTATATGGCAAATATAAAATCTAAAATTAAAAGTATAGCTAAAATGGAACAAGCTCGTGTTAAAAACAACGCTTGAAAATCACGTGTAAGAAAAGCTATTAGAGCTGCTCGTGAAGCTATTGTTGCTAAAGACGAAAAAGCTGCTGAAAAAGTAAAATTCGCTCACTCAACAATTGCAAAAGCTGTACAAAAAGGTGTTTTCCACGCAAACAAAGGTGCTAGAAAACAATCTCGTTTAGATGAATTTTTTAACAAAAATAAATAATTTAACTAAACATTAAAAAATGACCAAAAAGGTCATTTTTATTTTGTTTTTGGCTATTAAACTGTTTTTTTAGATATTTTAATAATATGGAATTTTCACAAATACTCTAATATGGTATATATTTTCCATATTTGTTTATTAGCAAATGCAAAAAATACAAAAATGTATAATTTTTATACATTATGTATAAAAGGGGCAATTATGAATAAAAACAAAGCAAAATTTAAATTATTATTAACTTTAAGCTCAAGCTCAGCTTTAGTGCCGTTAGCTTTTTTAACTAGCTGTAGCAACCTAACAACACAAAAAGATGATACAAGCAATATAAATAAAAATAAAAACCATCAATCAATTGCAGTTATTGAAGAAAATACCAAAAATAACAATAACTCTTTAGAAACTAATGCCTCTAAAGTTGAAAACAACCAAATGCAAAACGAAGATAAAAAAGATGCAGAAAATACCGTCAATGAAGATTTGAGCACTTCTTCTGATGAAAGCACTAAAACAGCTACTAAAGATGAATCAGAAGCACAAGATGTAAAAAATAGTGATTCAGAAATTAACAATAATTCTTCTAAACAAGTTAAAGAAGATAATGATATCACCAATTCACAAGAGCTCCCAACACAAAAGCCAATCCCAGAAGAAACAACTAAAGAAAATGAATTAAATGAAAGTAAAAAAGACGAATTAAACCAAAATGTTTTTTCAGAAGATCAAGAAAAAGATCAAAGCAGCAATAACAATAATTTTAACGAATCTCAAGAATCTGAATCAAATAAAAGCCCACAAACAAACGATCCATCCATCGAAGAAAAAGAGGAATTAGTTTCTGAACTTCTTAATCAACAAAAAGATCAAGAAAACGACATTAATCATGAAAATGATCAACCTCAAGAATTAAACCAACCTCAAAGCGAGCCTCAAATCTTTGAGGAATCTCAAGAAACAGAAACTCAAAAAATTGAAAACGAAGTTATACAACCAACTCAAAAAGATGAAGATATTCAAGAGGAATACAAAGAAAATAATTCTAATCAACAACAAACACAAAATTATGATAACGCTTCTGAAGATAATACTAAACAAGATTTAAACGATCACACAATAGTTGATGAGTCTCAAAATTCAAAAAATTCTGATCTTAATGAACCTGTTAATACAGTTGAACAAACAAAAAAAACGTCAGAAGATAAAGATAATTCTGAAGTTAATCAAATTAATAGTAAACAAGATGAAGAAAACAACAACATAAACGAAAGTATAGAAGAAGAAGTTATTAAAACTGACGCTTCAAAAGAAGAAGAAAAAGATAATGACGCGGAGGATAAAAATCAATCAACCGCAAAAAATGAACAAAGCAATGAAGAGAACACTTTAAAAGAAGAACCTGAATCACAAGAAAATGACGAAGATGACAATAAAAATGATCAAACTCATCTAAACGAAGAAAAAGAAGTGATTTTAAATCAAGATTCCCAAACTATTATTAACAAAGAAAATAAGGATGAAGAATCGCAACATTCACAACAAGAAGATACTTCGTCAGAAGATCAAAAAAACGATCAAATAAATATAAATGATAATAAAAGCGAAGAATTAAAACACAATAATCAAGAAAGTGATGATAATGATAAACAAAACGCTTCAGATTCTGTAATAACTTCTAATCAAACAACTGAAACTGAATCAGATCACACTTTATCAGAACAACCATCAACTCAAAAAGAAGAACAAACACCTGAACTTCCACAAAAACAAATACAGCCGCAAGATGAAGTTGTTTTAGAACAACCGCAAGAGTCTGAAGAAAAAGTGGATCTTGATACTGAGACACAAACAAAAGAGTCACAATCACCCCGAACAACTGAAAACGAAAATATTTCACAAAATCAAGAAAATCAAATTTATTCATCACATCAAGATCAAAATCAAATGAATAACCATGTAGTTGTTGAAAATATTGAAACCCAACAACAAAGTCAACTTAATAACGAAAAGGATTCACAGCAAGAAATTTTAAGTGAAGACAATTCTACTCTTGCTCAAATTTTAGCTATAAATGGCGACATTATTTCAAATCCATATAATCAAGAAATAAGTGCAGATCAACAGTATTCTCAAAGTAATTTTAATTATGGAACAGCTCCGTTAGTTCGCAAAAAAACCGAATTATTAAAAGAGCAAGATATAGAAGATATGTTCACTTATATAGTAGCTAATCGTATATCTGAAAATTATACTTTTGGTGATAGAAATTTACCTTCATCATTAGTTGCTAACGCTTATGCTAAATGAATGATCAAAGAATGAAAAAAATACCCTTATTTTTCTCTTTCAAGTGGCGCAATAGCCTTTATTCAAGGTAAAAACGGTGATCATAACACTGTTGTACAAATTACAGCTCCTAGATATTCAACTAAGTGATATCAACAATCGCAACACAAAGATTCATTTGATAACTTCGTTAATTTAGCTTTGACTAAAATTAAACCTGGTATGACTCAATATGAAAAAGCATTTGCTCTTTGGTCATTTGTTGTTGAATATTTCAAATACGATATAGCCAGATTAACATCATCATGAGAAAATGATATTGAAGCCCAAAGAACAGTTTGTGCTGTTTATGCAACTTCATATGCTTATTTATTAAATTTAGTGGGTATTGAAGCAATAACTAATACAACTGGAAAAGATTCAAACGATGATTTACACCAAGTGGTTTATTTAAAATTAACCTTGCCAGATCAAAATACACCAAAATGATATGTCTCAGATGCTACTTGAGGTGATGTGGCCGGAACCAAAACACAAATAAATGATCGAGCAACTTGATATTCAAAAGAAACTAATTTTAAAGAATTTTTAATGCCTTTAGGTAAAGATGCTAAAACACCTTTAGGACACGCTGAAACTATACAATTTCACTCAGGTTTATTTTGAGAATTACCTTATGAACAATTTTTTAGTCAAAATGATATTCATTTAGGAGAATCAACCAAAATTAATTTTGACGAATATGCAATATATTCATATCTTTTTACACAAAACAATGAAACTAGAAGTAGAGCTGAATATTACAATGGTAAATGATATTCACTAATGTATAAAAATACAAGAAACGCCAGAAATAATAAATATCATTTAGTGGCTAGAGATTTTTACAGAAAAGGATTACATCTACAACAAAATGATTTAGTTGATTTATCTGATTATATTAAAGATCAGTCTCTTTTATGAGGAATAACTAATCCAATTCTAAAAAGACCAATGTTAGCTAGTTATCAAGAAACATTTATTTTTAGTTCGTTAGATAGAAGTGGTCAAGTTACTTTTGTATTTTTAAATATGAGAACCAAAGAATATAAAACACTAAAACCACAAACTCAAAGTGACTTATCTTCAAATCAATTAACTAATTACTTTATAAAAAATGGATCACTATTTTACGAATTAAACTTTACTAAAGAGCTTGAGGTTAAATTACCTGAAGATATTTACAAATTCATCTACGAAAATAATCCAATAAATCAAAATGATATCGAAAGACTAACTTATAAATATAATGCTTTAGTAGGTTCTTATCTTATTGGAAACAACACAGGTGAAATTACACTAACTAAAAAACAAGAATTTTTAAGCTTTTTAGATAACAAACTTAACCAATCAAAAACAACTACAGACGAATCGCAATTAAAACAAATATATGATTCTATTAATAGTGAATATCAAGCTCTAATTAAACAAATTTACACAAGTAATTTAAAAATATATCCTTTAAGTCACTTACCTTCTAATGTTGAACTAACAAAAAGTTATTTTGACACATACGGATATAAATTCGATGGTTTTGGTGGGTCATTAAATATTCAAGATGCTTGAAATGTTAATGACAATTTACGTTACACTATTTTATTTAGTAGGGATAATAATGATTATCAAGTTGTTTCTGAAAATCTTCAAAAAGAACAATTAAAACTTAGTTTACTTAATTTCAAAGGCAATGGTTATTATAAAGTTCAAATTTCATACCATTTAAATTACAACGATTCAATAAATTACACTAGCACGCCTGTAAAAATTGAAATTTCTGAAAAAGAAAATTATTTAAATGTATCTACACTTTACAATAAATCATTACAAATTTCTAATTATTCAGCAACACAACAAAAACTTCAAACAAATGAAGAAGTACAAAATATTAACGCATCTATAAGTAACCCCAATTTATACAGCTATAGCGCTAACTTAATCTTTATTGACTATAAAACAAAACAAAAACAAATTCTAAAAACAATAACTTCTTCTGCTGCAAATAGCAAAATTGAAATTGATGTTAATGATTCTAAATATAAACCAGGAATTTATTATATCGAGGTGTCATACACAGCTAACTCGCAAAATAATAAAGTTTATAGTAACTATTACTTTAACTGAAGCAATGATTTTATAAGCAAAAATAAAGAAGCAAACAACCAGTTATTAATTGATATGATTAATTTAACTAAAGACAATTAATATATTCAAAAATCAATATAAAAGAGACTTGTAACAAGTCTCTTTTATAAATATTTTTCGTCAAAAATACCAATATAAGGAAGGTTTCTTAATTCTTCCTTATAATCCAGCCCAAAACCTACCAAAAACTCATCAGCCACTTCAAAACCGTAACAATCAGCCTTAATATCTGCTTTACGATTGTGTGGTTTATCCATTAGTGTTACTATTTTTAATTTTTTAGGGTTTCTGCTTAAAAGTATTTTTTTGATTTTATCAAGTGTTATACCACTATCAATAATATCTTCAACTATGACAACATCTTTATTTTCTATTTCAAAAGCCAAATCCATAATGATTTTAACATTTCCGCTAGAAGCGTGACTTCCACTATAGCTGCTTGCGATCATAAAATCAATTTTATGATCGACGCTAACATGTTTAATAAGTTCAGCTAAAAAAGGAACACTACCTTTTAATAAAGCGACAATAATTAAATCTTTAGAATTTTTAAATTCATTATTAATATAATCGGCACATTTAATAGTGTGCTTTTTTATATATTCAAAATCATATAAAATCTCTTTTATTTTTGGGTGTTTTTGCATTATTCATTGCCTTCTGCAGTTGTTATTGTCTCTTCTGAATTCTCAAGTGTTTTTGCTGTATTATTCAACTCTTCTAAACGTGTTTTGATATTATGATAAAGCTTAATTAACTCTTCTTCGTTTTGATTTTGACTTAAATTATATTGGTATATATAAGTTTCTTCAATTTGTTGGAACAATGGATCATTTTTAAGTTCTTTTGTGATTAAACTTTTTCTACCTAATTGATCTTTAAAGGTATAAATCATCACTTCATAAGCAATATCTTCAATCATATTATCAAATTTTAATGTACCTTCTTCAGTATAAATTTGATATGGATTTTTTTGTGCGTATTGTACTAAATTAATATTACTTCTTAATTTATCCATTGTATTGATGTGACTTTGTCATTTACTGTCTAAAATTTTTAAAATAATTCTTCTTAAGTTTGAATTAACCATTTCTAAATCATAACTAGCAACAGCATTGTTTTTTCAAATACCAAAGGCTTCTTTAGCTTTTTCTGCAACATATACAATTAATTCGGCTTCATGAATTTTTTTCATTTCTTCTAAATTAAAATCAAATTCTATTACGCCGTTAATGTTAGTCTGTAAAAAGTTATATAAACCTTCATAATCATAATTACCATTGCTCATTTTATAATTAGGACTTAAAGCTATATTTTTTACTGCTGATTGAATCATTCTCTCAACAATATAATCTGTATCAGGTGTTAATAAAATTAAATCTCTTTGCGAATAAATCAAATCTCTTTGTTGTCTGATAACATCATCGTAATTTAACACACTTTTACGTGAATCATAGTTAAATCCCTCTATTTTCTTTTGTGAATGTTTGAACGCGAATAATAAATCTTTTCTGGTTATTTCTTCGTCTTTACTATCAGCGTATGATTCTTGGTAAGCCTCATAACTACTAAAACGTTTCATCAGTTGATCTTCTAAACTAATAAAAAATTTACTTGTTCCAACATCACCCTGACGACCACTACGACCCTTAAGTTGGTTATCAATTCTTCTAGATTCGGCCTTATCTGTTCCTAAAACGTATAAACCACCTAAAGCTAAGGCTTCTTTTGAAAGTTTAATATCTGTTCCTCTACCCGCCATGTTTGTGGCGATTGTTACAGATCCAATTTTTCCAGCTTCAGCAATAATTTCAGCCTCAGCTGCGTTTTGCTTAGCATTTAAAACCTTGTGTGGTATGCCTTTTTGAAGTAACAATTCATGAACTATTTCACTATCTTCAATTTGTGCAGTCCCAACCAAAACAGGTTGTTTTTTTGCATATAATTCTTCGATTTTCTTAACAACGGCTTTTCATTTAGCGCTAGCTGTTGCGTAAATTGAATCTTGTTCGTCAACTCTAGCAATAGGTAAGTTAGTAGGAACAACATTAACACGCATATTGTAAATATCAATAAATTCTTGCTCTTCTGTTTTACCAGTACCTGTCATACCACAAAGTTTATTAAACATCCTGAAAAAGTTTTGATAAGTAATGGTAGCTAATGTTTTAGTTTCAGGTTCTATTTCAACCATTTCTTTAGCTTGTAGAGCTTGTTGAAGTCCTTCAGAATAACTTCTTCCATCCATTATTCTACCTGTAAAAGCATCGACTAACTCTATTTTTCCGTCCCTAACAATATATTCGACATTATTTTTCATGACTTTGTGGGCTCTTAAAGCATTACTTATACGATGTACAATTTCACTATTGTCAATATCATAAAGATTATTAATACTGTAAAAACGATTGGCTTTTTCAATCCCTGAATGAGTTAAACTTATAGCTTTAGATTCGTCATCAATTACAAAATCATCATCATTTAAAGTTCTAACAAATTGATCTGCAGCATAATAAAGTTCTGTCGATTCGCTTTCACCACCACTAATAATCAAAGGTGTTTTAGCTTCATCAATTAAAATAGAGTCAACCTCATCAATTAAACAGAAATTCAATCCTCTTTGAACTTTTTCTCTAAAATTATCAACCATATTATCACGTAAATAGTCAAATCCCATTTCAGCGTGAACGCTATAAGTAATATCAGCCGCATAAGCTTGTCTTTTTTGATCTGTAGGCATTTGCGCTTTATTTAATCCAACGGTTAAACCTAAAAAATTAAATACTTGACCCATCTCATTAGCATCCCGCTCACTAAGATATTCATTAACAGTAGAAACAATAGCACCTTTACCTTCAAGAGCGTTAAGATAAACAGGAGCAATACTTGTAATTGTTTTACCTTCCCCTGTTTTCATTTCTGCAACACTTCCTAAATCTAAAAGTAGTCCACCTAACATCTGCACATCATATGGACGCTTTCCTAAAACTCTTTTAGTAGCTTCTCTGGATACAGCAAAAACTTCAACTCTAATATCTTCTAGTGTTTCACCTTTTTTTAATCTTTCTCTAAATTCGAAAGTTTTATGTCTAAGCTGGTCATCGCTTAATTTAACAACTTCTGGTTCATATTTGTTAATTTTATAAAGATTTCTTTTAGCTATTTTCATTTCTGTTGATTCAAATAATGAAATTTTATGAATTTTACTTTGTGCTTTTTTCATAGTATTAATTTTATCATTTTTATATCCTTTTAAGGATATAAATTAATTGCCCCTTACATGCGTTTTTTTAGTTTTTAAAAAATAA
>NZ_JAZDWZ010000015.1:0-9575 GCF_036350065.1 Mycoplasmopsis ciconiae
GGAACCACGTTAAAAAAACAAAGCTTCACCCGTTAGGTGGAACTTTGTTTTTTTATTTACAACAAAATATACCCTCGCCACATTATGAAGATTTACAAAAGTTATAAACTTTCTTTTACTTAAGTAATACATAATAAAATTATGTATTTTGTTTTTAAATGTTATCTTTATAATTGTTAAAAGATATATAAAAAACATCAAGGGGACAAAATGAGATTAAGAAACGATAAAAATGCACAATACATTCTTGATTCATACGAGTATACAGCAAAGACTTTTCCAATCGTTTTAAAAAATACCGATGTGGTTGAAATTGGTGCTGGTAAGGGTGAAATGATTACACAACTAGCTAAATTAAATCCACAAACCACTTACTACGCTTTTGAAAAATACCCAACAGTTGCAGCTAAAATTGTAAAAAAAGCAAAAGAATTACAATTAAATAATTTAATAATTGTTTGTAAAGATGCTAAAGACTTAAGTGAGTTATTTACAGGGCAGTGTGATACATTATGATTAACATTCAGCGACCCTTGACCAAAAGTTAGACACGAAAAAAGAAGATTAACATACAAAACTTTTTTAAATCAATATAAAGACATATTAACTAATCAAGGGCTTTTAAAATTCAAAAGTGATAATGATAAATTATTTGAATATTCATTAGAATCACTTCAAAATAATAACTGAATAATCATCAATCAAACAAACGATTTGCACAATTCAGAATTTAACCAAAACAACATTCCTACAGGTTACGAAATAAAGTGATCTTCTTTAGGTAAAAATATTAATTATTTAGAAGCAAAACATAAATAAATTTAATTAATTTAATAAAATTTTAATTATGGATAAATACACTTTTTATATCGATTTTGAAGCAATAAGTCCGCCACATTTTTATAAATTAAATTTTTCTAATCCACTTAATTGCTTACCTTTTTGTTACACAATTGGTTATTATGATAAAGATAAACACTTTAATATTCGTTTTAAAATTTTAGATTTTACTAAAGCAACAATTAAAAATTGAGCTAAATATCTCAAAAGCGATATTGCAAAACACATATATGAATTAATAGATAAAAAAATCGAAATTAATTCTGATAACGTTACTTTTATCGGCTGAAATCCTGTTTTAGAAAATTCAGTCACTAAATATTTATTTGATATTCCAACACTGCCGCTAATTAATAGTGGAGTAATTTCTTTAGATTCAATAACTCAAAACTCAAAATACGCCAAAAATGAATATTTTAGTTACTTTAAAAATTTAGATTTCCAAGATAAATATTACATAAGCGCTATTGACACTAACAAAAACGGATTAATCGCTAGTTATATTGGTTTTTTACTTTATTGTGCTGCTAAAAGAAAATATTTTAAAAATGACTACATTTTTAAAAACTGTAATCTTTCGTACATAGTTAATGAACTGGCTCAATATAACAAAGACGACGTTTTAAAAATGGATTTTATTATTCGTAATTACGATGTAATTCACTCTAAAGTTTCAAATATTGAAACTTTGAGAAAAAAAATTACTAATTTTTCAGCAAAAATCAACCAATTAAAATCATTTAATACACAAATAAAAAAATATATTAGTGTCAGCGATAAATACATGGATGATTTAACAATTAAAATCACGATTGAAAAAACTAATTTAATTAATAAAATCGATAATTTAAAAAGTGTAAATAATAATTTTGAAGTTTTAAAACTAAAAGGCGAAATTAAGCGAATTAATAAAATACAATCGCTAATTTATAAATATTCACTTAAATATACAACCATAAAAGAATATTTTGCTTTTTGCAACAATAAAATTGATCAACTAGAAAAATCAAAACAACAAGTCAAAAAACAAATTGATTTAATATTAAAAGGAGATAAATAATGAAAAGAAGCATAAATTTAGAAAGAAAAGAAGCTAGATTGCAACAATTAATTTCAAGCATCGTTACAAATGATTTAACAAACGTAAATATTATTAATCCTGTTGTTGTTGATTGTCTTTTGAGTGGAGATATGGCGCACGTTAAGGTTTTTGTTGTTTTAGACGGGAATCAAGAAAAGGGTCTCCAAGCATTAAACAATGCCGCTGGTTTTATAAGAAGTGTTTTATCTAAGTCTTTAGACTGAAGAACTGTTCCACAAGTTCAATTCAAATTAGATAACGTTTCTAAAACTGGATACAAAATTGATGAAATATTAAGAAGTATTAAAGAAGAAAATAACTAAAAATTTACTGATTAGAAAAACAAAGTTAGAAGCGTTGTCGTTTTAACTTTGTTTTTTAATTAATTTGGTTGTTAGAGCAAAGTTAAAAAACGTTAATTAAAAAACAAAGTTCCACCTAACGGGTGAAGCTTTGTTTTTTTAACGTGGTTCCTAATGTAAAATATTATTGACTCAAAAAAAGAAAGGAACCGATTTAATTATATGCTATCAAATGTAAAATATTACAAAAATGTTTATGTGTGCATGAATTAAAAAAAATAATTTTTTTCTTGGCATTTTTTATTTTTCATGCTACAATAATATCGGTAGCAATAGCGAGAGGGAGCACCTGAATCCATTCCGAACTCAGTAGTTAAGCCTCTTAGTGCCGACGATAGCCGAAAGGTGAAAATAGGGAGCTGCTTTTTTTATTTCTTTTTTTGCTTTTTATGCAATTTTATTAATAAAAAAGTGGCTCAATAAAATATTGCTTTTTCGTATTATTGATGATTTTTCAACATTAATTTATTTTCTTTTTACGCTATAAACATGATTAAAATCCGCATTTTGCCGTTTATATGTTTTTTAAACATATTTTTTTAAAGTGTTATAATTGCAATATGAAAAAATTAGGTATTATAATTGACTCTTTTTCACAAATTAGCAAAGAAGAAGCTAATAAAATGGGTTACGGATTTTTATCATTACAATCTGAAATTGATAACAAGGTTTTTGTTGATGGGGTGGATGATCCTATTCAAACTTTAGAGGCTTTAAGTGTTGCTTCTAAATATTTAACTTCATTGCCAAGATTAGATTTAATGGAACAAGAAATTGAAAAATTTGCTAAAAATTATGACGATGTAATTGTTTTATTAATTAATCAAAAATTATCAAGTAGCGCACAATACGCTCAAACAATAGCAAAAAATTACAATAATGTTTATGTTGTGGATAACTCTTTTGTTGGTACACAGTTTTTAGATGTAGCAAAAATATCTTTAGATTTATATTCTAAAAATTATAGTGTTGATGAAGTTATTGATAACATTCATAAATTAGATGATTTAACAATTAATTATATTGTCCCTAAAAATCTTGATTACATAATTGGCGGTGGGCGTTTAAGCGCAGCCAAAAAATTCATTATGACTAAAATTCAAATGATTCCTATTCTTAAATATAAAGCAGAAGTTTCAGTATCAGGTTTAAAAAGAAGTACAAAATCAGCTATTGAAAAAGTGTTTGAAAAACTAATAAAATTTATTGGTGGAGCTGAGAATATTGATAAATTCTCTTTTAGATGAATTCATGGTATTGACCAAGTTATGAATCAACAAGTTTTAGAAATAGCTAAAAATTTTAATATTACACTAGAAAATGAACAAATTACAGCTACAGCCGTAGCAATACACTGTGGTCCTGGTGCTATTAGTTTAAGTGTTTTTCCAAAGGTAAATTAATATGTACTTCTTTAAACTAATAGATAAAAAAGCTATCTATCTAAATTCTACAGCCACAACAAAAGATGAATTTTTAAGAGAAATTTCAAATAATTTACACGCACAAACTTATGTAGAAAACGCCGAAAAATTTTATCAAGCGCTTTTATATAGAGAAGAGTCAATGTTGACAGCGCTAAATGGTGGAGTTGCTCTACCACATGGAGTTAGTTCAACAGTTATAAAACCAGTTATTGCTATTAGTGTTTTAAAAAATCAAGGTGTTGATTGAAATGCTGAAGATCACCAAAATGTTAAAGTTATTTTCACTATTGCGTCTAACAAAGAAAATAGGGATATTCAAATTGAGTGTCTTCAAAAAGTCGCTTTATATGCTTTAGAAAATAATTTTATTGATGAAATCTTGAAAGCTAACACACCTGAAGATGTGCTAAAAGCATTAAAACAATATTATTTTGATACACAAGAGGATGATGACGCAGAAGATATTTAGTAATACTATATTTTACTAATACATCTGTTTACAAGTCATATATAAAAAAGAGTCTAGTTATTTGTCATAAACTAGACTCTTTTTTTGTTATTCTTCTTTGGGTTTAATTGTTTGAATGTGTAATTCAGATAATTGTTCACTTGAAATTTCGCTTGGCGCTTCAGTAAATACATCTTGATTTTTAGCGTTTTTAGGGAAAGGAATAACATCTCTAATTGTTTTGTTGTTTGATAAAATCATGATTAATCTATCCATTCCTAAACCAATCCCACATGTAGGTGGCATAGCATAATCAAATGCCTTAAGGAAGAAACCAAATTTATTTTGTTGTTGTTGCTCATCCATACCGATAAATTTAAACATTTTTTGTTGTACTTCTTTATCATAAATTCTTGCACTTCCTGAACCTAGTTCAAATCCGTTTAAAACTAAGTCATAGCTACGTGCTTTAATTTGTGATTTATCCATTTTTTCTAAATCATCAATATTATCATGATCAAATTGAGTAAATGGATGATGAGCCGCTTGTCATTGATTTGTTTCTTCATCATATTCAAACATTGGTCAATCAACTATTCATGAAAAGTTATATTCGTCTCTAGCTCAATTATAAATTGAATTTAACTCGACTCTCAAAGCACCTAATGCTTGAGAAGCAAATTCGTATTTATCAGCTGTAATTAAGAATGTTCCACTGTTTTTATTTAATGACTTAACTAATTGTTCAACACTTGAAGCAACTTTGTTTGCGAAGTTAGTATCTAAAATTTTACCATTGTCCATTGTGAAGTAAAATAAAGCTTTAACCTTATTTTTCTTTGCAATTTCTTCTAATTGCTTAAATTGTTTTTTACTAATGATTTCTTCAATGTGTAATAATCTTTTGCTTGGCGCGTTTTTGATAATGTTAAATTCACTATCATTACAAAAATCATTAATGTCAACAATTTTGTTATCGTATCTTAAATCAGGTTTATCACTACCATAATCTCTAATACAATCATCAAATTTAAGTCTTTGGAAAGGTATTGTGATGTTATGACCAATTTTAGCCATAAAGTGTTTAAACATTCTCTCGATAATATCTTGGAAAACTTCAACATCCACAAAACTAATTTCCATGTCTAATTGCGTAAATTCTGGTTGACGATCTTTTCTGGAATCTTCATCTCTAAAACATCTTGCAAATTGGTAATAACGTTCAAAACCAGAAGCCATTAATAACTGTTTAAATAACTGTGGTGATTGAGGTAAGGCAAAGAAGCTATTGTAATTTCTAGTAGGTACTAAAAAGTCTCTAGCCCCTTCAGGTGTAGCCTTAGCTAAAATAGGAGTTTCTAATTCTAAAAAGTCGTTTTCTTGAAGAAATTCTCTGATGGCTGCAAAAACTTTGTTTTTAAGAATGATACCATTTTGCATCACTGGTCTTCTAAGGTCTAAAAATCTATATTTTAACCTTAAATCTTCTTTAACATCAATATCATCTCTAATTGGAAATGGTAATTCATTAGCAGATGATAAAACTTTATATTTATCAACTAAAATTTCTATTTCACCTGTGTCAATTTTGTCGTTTTTGTCTTTTCTTATTACAACTTTACCACTAACTTCCAAACAACTTTCTTTAGTGAAATTAATAGGAGTGTTAAAAACCAATTGAGTGATTCCATATCTGTCTCTTAAATCAACAAAGTTAAGTTCACCAAAACGTCTTTTATTAGCAACAAAACCATATAAAGTTACGTATTTACCTTCATCTGTTGCTCTAAGTTGGTTATTATTAATTATTTTATTCATCTTCATCCTCGAAGTCTTCATCTTCATCATCATATAAATCACCAGAACAATCTTCGTATTGCAATTCATCTAAAATGTAAGATAAAACTTTCATCATCCCTGTTTTTTCAACAGCTTCAAAAATATCTTCTAACTCCATAGGTTCATTCCGAAGTTTTTCAAAAATATCTTCAAGTTCTGGAGCTTCACATAAATTATCCATTTTAAATTTTTTGTTGTTTTTTAAATCAACAAACACAAATACATGTTTTTTAACATCATATGTTAAAACATAACGCATTTTCATGCTTTTTGCTCTTGCAAAAATTTTCTTGTCTTTAACTAATCCAGTTTCTGAATAAGCTCTAAAATTTACTTCCATTTTTCCTGAGTTTGATAAAAATAAATCTTTAAAGATTTCAGCACCTTTTAAGAATTCTTCACGAATATCCGCGGCATTAGGTAATTTATTTGCCTCTTCGGGTACACATAAATAAATTCCTTCTTCAAAATTTTCTAAATAATCAAGAAAATCAGGTTCATTAAATGAACTTAAAGCTAAAATTCTATCAACACCAATAGCAAATCCTATGCTTGAGATATTAGAACCACCTAGTTGATTAATTAAATTTGAATATCTTCCTCCGCCACAAACAACAAGAGACTCTCTTGCTCTTGTAGATGCGTGAATTTCAAAAACAATATCATCGTAATAGTCTAATCCTCTAACTAAAACTTTATCTTCAACAATTTTTGCTTCAGTATATTGATCTAAATATTCAACTATTTTTCCTAAATGTTCGTAGCTCTCTTTAGAAATATAATCTTTAATTAATGGAGCTTTTTTCATAAATGGTAATTTAGAATCTACTTTATCATCTAAGATTCTTAAAACTTTTTTCTCTTCTAATCTTTTTTGAGAAATTTCAGACAATTGGTCTTTGTAAGGTAATAAAAAGTTATAAAGAACTTCTTCGTATTTTGCTCTATCTTCTTTTGAACCGATTGTATTAATGTGAACTGTAAGTTGGAAACGACTTTGATTTAAATCAAAAAATGCACGCTCAATAGATCTAATTGCTGATTGAATTGTTTCTATATCTGTGTATAAATTTTTTTCACTGATGTTTTCCACACCAATTTGTGTGAATTGTCTTAATCTTCCTTTTTGAGGTTGTTCGTATCTAAACATCGGTCCTTCATAGTAATATTTTTGCATTGGATTAGATACGTGTAACTTATTTTCAATTAAAAATCTAACAAAAGAAGCTGTACCCTCAGGTCTTAAACATATATCTCTGTCGCTTTTATCTTTGAATTCGTACATTTCTTTGTTTGCGATATCGCTATCTTCAACGCTTCTTTTAAAAAGTTCACTATATTCAAGAATAGGTGTTTCTATTCTTGAATAACCAGAAACTGATAAATAGTCTCTTATACTTTTGCTTACTATTTCTTTTAGTAACATTGAATCTTTATAATAATCTTTAGTTCCTTTAACTTTTTGAATCATCAAATCTCCTTTATAAATATATGTTTAACATATATTTTTAAATTTTACTACATTTGTAAAAACTTAATTTTTTAATTATTCAATATAATAATTAAATGAGAAAAAATACTACACAAAAATTTAATTGACAAAAACTTCCATGAAACACACACAAATGAAACACCAAAAGAAAAATGACACTTTTTGGTGGAATCACAATAGTTTTAATTTTGTTTATTTCAACTATTTGAATATTTGATATTTATGCGAAGGAATTAAATTCAGCTTTAGATGATATTTCTAAAGATAAATCTTTAAAAATAGCATTTGAATCTTTTTATAACGCCGGATATAGACCCTCACTTTTGGGGTTATTTTGAAAAATAACAAGTACTTTTACTTGAATCAGTAACTTAGCTTTAGGAATTAGCTTAATTCTTTATGCTATTTATCCTAAAAATTGAATCGCTCAAAGAGCTATATTTTTAACAAATGTTTATATAACTATTACATTTTTAGTTTTTTGAACTTTAATTTTTCCTACTCGTATAAGCCAAAAAACATTCCCATGACAAAAATTTATAGTGGATGCGCTAACACACTTGATTAACCCAATAATTGGATTTGTGTTTTTAATTATCAACCGTAAAAATATTAAAATTACTAGATTAACCATTATTTTAAGTAATATCGTAATTATCTGCTACTTTGTTTTTGCACTAATTGTATTTTTTATTGGTGAACAAGTAGTTCAAAAAGCACAAGAAATTCTAGGGCAAAATATAAGAGAAAAAAATGTCCATCACGCTTTTAACAACACAATTTATAAATTCTTAAACTTCAGAAAACCACTGTTTTACAGTGGGAATTCTCTAGTTGTGAAAATTTCGCTTAATATTGTTGTATTTATTTTAGCGTCGTCTCTAACACCTTTTATAGGTTATATTTGATACAAAACACTAAAACTCAAAAAAGATATGGTTACAAAACCATATATGGTCGAATAAAGTAATAAAAATATATAATTATATTAAGGAGAAAAATGTCAAACTTATATTATTTATTACTTTTAATACCATTATTTTTTATCGTAATACTATTTTTACTTTCAATCAAAGTAGTTAATGAAAGAGAATTTTACGTTGTTCAAAGATTTGGTAAATATCACAAAACACTACTTAAGGGAATTAACTTTATTTTTCCTATAATTGATAAAATTTACAAAAAAGAAAACTTAAAAGAAAAAGTTTTTGATTTCCCTGCACAAAGTGTTATTACAAAAGATAACGCAACAATAAAAATTGATACTGTTGTTTATCTTAAAATAGTTGATCCTAAACTATTTGCTTATGGAGCTGAAAGACCTATTTTTGCAATAGAAAACTTAACAGCCACAACACTTAGAAATGTTATTGGAGAGCTAGAATTAGATGAAGCGCTAACAAGTAGAGAAATTATCAACACTAAACTAACCAAAATTTTGGATGAAGCTTCAGATGCATGAGGAATTAAAGTGAATCGTGTTGAATTACAAAACATTATTCCACCTTCAGAAGTTCAAGAGGCTATGATTAGACAAATGCAAGCTGAAAGAATTAAAAGAGCACAGATTTTAGAAAGTGAAGGAATTAAACAAAGTCAAATTCTAAAAGCTCAAGGGGAAAAAGAATCACTTATTCTTAAGGCGCAAGGAGAAAAAGAGGCTTTAATTTTAGAAGCAGAAGCTAAGAAAAAATCTATTGAATTAGTTGCAAACTCTAATTTAAATCCAGAATACTTAAAATATTTATCAATTCTACAAATCAAAGAATTAGCTAATGGTCACGCAACAAAAATTATTTTACCTCCTAATTTAAACGATATAACTTCAGTAATGACTGCTGGCTCAGCAATTTATTCTGAAATAAAAGATAAAACTAATGACAAAAAAACTGAGTAGTTTAACTGCTCAGTTTTTAAATTATCTAATTTAAATTTAATTTTTCAAAAAGAGAGGTTTAATTAATTCTCAAAAATTATTGGAGTTAAAAATTAACCAACAAACATTTTATCTAGCATTGATTTTTTAATTTCTTCAAGTTTTTTTAACTTACGCTGATGAAGTGTGATGAGAGAGTTTAAATTTGTA
>NZ_JAZDWZ010000016.1:0-2109 GCF_036350065.1 Mycoplasmopsis ciconiae
GCATACAGGGGTTTCACCTTCTATGCCAGAGTTTCCCAACTCTTTCTGCTATCACACAATTTTGTAACTCTATGCTGACTGTCCTACAACCCCAACATGTGTTGGTTTGGGCTCTTCTACTTTCGCTCGCCGCTACTGATAGAATCATTATTTATTTTCTCTTCCTGTTGCTACTAAGATGTTTCAGTTCACAACGTGTCTCGTCTGGGTGACTATTTTATTCATCACCTAGCAGCTAAACTTTACTTTAGCTAGGTTTCCCCATTCGGAAATCCCCGTTTCATAGCGCATATCCAGCTCCACGAGGCTTATCGCAGGTAATCACGTCCTTCATCGACTTCCAGACCCAAGGCATCCACCATAAACTCTTACTTATTTAAAAGTACAATATTTACCTATTGTTGATGTATATTCAAGACATTTTAATGAATTATTTGAAAAAATAACTCGGTAAATCAAAACAAATAGACATTTGTTTAAATTTTATTTGATGTCGTTGTTATATTTAATTAACTTTACTATTCAGTTTTCAAAGAACTTTTGAGAGATGTTCTCTCAAAACTAGATATACCTATTGGACTTAAACAATAGAACATGACAAATATTTAAAAATATGAACTTAAGTCAGTTGTAAATGTCGTTATTACTATTTAAATAGTAATTTATGTACTCCGTAGAAAGGAGGTAATCCATCCCCACGTTCTCGTAGGGATACCTTGTTACGACTTCACCCCAGTCACCAGTCCTGCCTTAGGCAGTTGTCTCCGTAGTTAACAAAACCGACTTCGGGCATTACCAGCTCCCATGGTGTGACGGGCGGTGTGTACAAGACCCGAGAACGTATTCACCGTAGCGTAGCTGATCTACGATTACTAGCGATTCCGACTTCATGTAGTCGAGTTGCAGACTACAATCCGAACTGAGAACGGTTTTTTGAGATTTGCTCCACGTCGCCGTCTTGCTTCTCTTTGTACCGTCCATTGTAGCACGTGTGTTGCCCCACTCGTAAGAGGCATGATGATTTGACGTCGTCCCCACCTTCCTCCCAATTACTCGGGCAGTCTCCTTAGATCATCTAACTAAGGACAAGGGTTGCGCTCGTTGCAGGACTTAACCGAACATCTCACGACACGAGCTGACGACAACCATGCACCATCTGTCATTCCGTTAGCCTCCACTATATCTCTATAGCTTTGCGGAAGATGTCAAGAGTGGGTAAGGTTCTACGCGTATCTTCAAATTAAACCACATGCTCCACCGCTTGTGCGGATCCCCGTCAATTCCTTTAAGTTTCACTCTTGCGAGCATACTACTCAGGCGGATGATTTAATGCGTTAGCTGCGCCGATGAGTTCCCCATCAGCTAATCATCATCGTTTACAGCGTGGACTACCAGGGTATCTAATCCTGTTTGCTCCCCACGCTTTCGTCTCTCAGTGTCAGTGTATGTCCAGTAAGCTGCCTTCGCCAAGTTGGTGTTCTTCCTTATATCTACGCATTTCACCGCTTCACAAGGAATTCCGCTTACCTCTACATAACTCTAGTTTGCCAGTATCCAATGCAATTTGGGGTTGAGCCCCAAGTTTTCACACCAGACTTAACAAACAACCTACAGACGCTTTACGCCCAATAATTCCGGATAACGCTTGCAACCTATGTATTACCGCGGCTGCTGGCACATAGTTAGCCGTTGCTTTCTGACAAGGTACCGTCAAGGTAATATCATTTCCTATACTACTTTTTCTTCCCTTATAACAGTGCTTTACAACCCGAAGGCCTTCATCGCACACGCTGTGTCGCTCCATCAGGCTTTCGCCCATTGTGGAAAATTCCCTACTGCTGCCTCCCGTAGGAGTCTGGGCCGTATCTCAGTCCCAGTGTGGCGGTTCAGTCTCTCAACCCCGCTATGCATCATCGTCTTGGTAAGCCATTACCTTACCAACTAACTAATGCAACGCACCCCGATCTTCTAGTGAAGCAAACGCTTCTTTTATATATTAATCATGCGACTAATATAAGTATCCGGCATTAGCGACCATTTCTAGTCGTTATTCCAGTCTAAAAGGTACGTTAAGTACGTGTTACTCACCCATTCGCCGCTAAGTTCCGA
>NZ_JAZDWZ010000017.1:0-1863 GCF_036350065.1 Mycoplasmopsis ciconiae
CCTGAGTTTCCAAGTTGTAAAAGCATAAAAAAACGAAACAGCCTACAAATAAGCTGTATTCGTCATTTTTACTAAATTAATTACAAACATTATCTTAAAATTTCATTTAAAACTCAATAATCGTTCATTTTATCTGAATTTTTAGAGATAAAAGTTTCTGATTTAACCTCATTATTTATTATTTTTTGATGAGTGAATGCACCATTTATTATTTTTATCAGTTTATCATTTGTTATTTTGTCTACTATACCGTTATCTTCAAAAAATTTATTAATTTTGTAAATACAGTATTTTAGAACCACTAATGCAATAAAACATAAGACAAAATGTCCTCTTATGTGTTTTTCAGTCCAAACATGCATAGGTCTAACATTTAATGATGATTTTAATGTTCTAAAATTTTCTTCTATTTGTCACTGCTTGTGATAAATTTCGACAACTTCGCTTGGTTTTAGTTCAGTTCTAGATGTTTCGTATACATAAATTCCATCATACAATTCATCTTCTTTTATTTTTGAAATATTTAATTTAAACTCTGTTTTACCGATTCTTTCGTAAAATTTATACTTCTTCATCCCCATTAAGTCTTCTATTTTAACCAAACCGTTTTTATTTTGTTTTTTTGTAAAGTTTTGTATTAGTTGTTGTCTGTCTTTTCTATCTTTTGATGCTCTACTTGAACTATAAGTTATTATTTTTTTTCTTATGTGACCATTATTTCTTTTGTTTTTTCAAAAAGAAGCAATTTCTTGTTCTTTGTATTTAAAATTTTCATCTCCGATTCATCCGCTTTCGCTTAAAACATATTTTTTAAACTCTTTTGTTGCTGATTTTACTCTGTAAGAAATAACAAAATCCAATCCATTTTGTTCTAAAAATCTTATATTTTTATTAATTGACATACCTTTGTCAGCGACAATGGTTATTTTTTTAATATCGTATATTGATTTCATTTTCAAAACAAAAGGAATAAAAGTTGATGAATCAGCAGTATTTCCTTTAAAAATCTCAGCATGGACAGGAATACCATTAGGATCTGTTGCCATTCCAATCACTACTTGATCTTCTTTGAATTTACCGTCTTTTGAGTATCCTGGAAATCTTAATCCGTCTCTTACAAATGTCTCAAAATAAGCTGTTGAACTATCAAAATAAACTAATTCTGCATCTCTATTTGTTTTTTGAGAAATCACTTTATTCATTGTTTTATAGATATTTTGGTAACTATCGCTTAAAATATCCAATAAATTATAGAAAGAAGATTTTTTCAATGTTATATCTGTTTTAAAATCATCTTTTTGGTTAAATGTTTGAATAATGCTTGTTGGATTTATTATTCTAGATGATATTGTGTATTTTAATAATTGTTCTAGTTGTTTGTGTTTACTTTTAGGTAGAGATTGAAATATTTGGAGCTCGTCTATGACATTATAAATAGATTTAACTCCGTGATTTATAAGTCTTTCTTCAACGTTGACGCTTTTAATACTGTTTAATAAACTTTCTTTTACTTGCTCCTTATTTAATTCGTTTATTTCGTAATTAATTTCTTTTAATTTTTCTTTCAGAATCATGTGAGAATCAGGATTTATTTTTTGGAAATCATCTAAATATCCTAAACCGATAATTCTCTTTACACCTTTTCCATATCCTTGTGAACAAACTATTGATAAATACTTTTTTCTTTTGTTATTTGTACTTGAACCTATGTAGTACTTTTTAATTCCAACCATACTTTTATTATATCACAATATTTGTAATGTCAATATAAAAATAATACTTTTTTTATTATTCTCTTTATACTATGTATAAAGAGGAATTGAAAAACTACCAAAAAATAGGCTTCTAACTTGGAAACTCAGG
>NZ_JAZDWZ010000018.1:0-1155 GCF_036350065.1 Mycoplasmopsis ciconiae
TTAAATTCTTTGAAAACTGAATAGTAATTTAATTCACTAAAATGAGTTGAATATAAATCTCACTTTTAAACCTATCAATTTATTAGTAATGGTCAGCTGAATGTATTGCTACACTTACACTTCCATCCTATCAACCTCGTCGTCTACAAGGAATTTCAAGGGAATACTAATCTCTGAGGAGGCTTCCCACTTAGATGCTTTCAGCGGTTATCCCTTCCACACTTGGCTACCCTGCTATGCTTCTGGCGAAACAACAGGAACACCAGTGGTGTGTCCACTCCGGTCCTCTCGTACTAAGAGCAGCTCTCATCAATATTCCAACGCCCACATCAGATAGGGACCGAACTGTCTCACGACGTTCTGAACCCAGCTCGCGTACCGCTTTAATTGGCGAACAGCCAAACCCTTGGAACCGACTCCAGCTCCAGGATGCGATGAGCCGACATCGAGGTGCCAAACCTTGCCGTCGATGTGATCTCTTGGGCAAGATAAGCCTGTTATCCCCAGGGTAACTTTTATCCGTTGAGCGACTGCCGTTCCATGACGTACAGCCGGATCACTAAGTCCTGCTTTCGCACCTGCTCGACTTGTAAGTCTCACAGTCAAGCACACTTCTACCTTTGCGCTCTGCATACAGTTTCTGACTGTATTGAGTGTACCTTTGAACGCCTCCGTTACCTTTTAGGAGGCGACCGCCCCAGTCAAACTACCCACCACGCACTGTCCTCCCACCGGATAACGGCGGCAAGTTAGAAACTCAACATACCAAGGGTGGTATTTCAAGGACGACTCCATTAAGACTAGCGTCTTAACTTCAAAGTCTCCCACCTATCCTACACATGTTAGGCCAAATTTCAATACGAAGTTGTAGTAAAGCTCCATGGGGTCTTTTCGTCTTGATGCGGGTACCCAGCGTTTTCACTGGGACCATAATTTCACCGAGTCCAATGTTGAGACAGTTGAGAGATCATTGCGCCTTTCGTGCAGGTCAGTATTTAGCCGACAAGGAATTTCGCTACCTTAGGACCGTTATAGTTACGGCCGCCGTTCACCCGGGCTTCATTTCAACGCTTCGCTATTGCTAACGCATCCATTTAACCTTCGGGCACTGGGCAGGCTTCACCCCCTATACATCACCTTGCGGTTTAGCAGAGA
>NZ_JAZDWZ010000019.1:0-1080 GCF_036350065.1 Mycoplasmopsis ciconiae
ATAATGGGTATTGCTATCCTTCTCCGTCATTCCATCACTAATTATAGAAAGTACAGGAATATTAACCTGTTGTCCATCGAATACGCTTTTCAGCCTCTTCTTAGGTCCTGACTAACCCTGGGTGGACGAACCTTGCCCAGGAAACCTTTCCCAATAGGCGTCGTGGATTCTCACCACGAATCGTTACTCATACCGGCATTCTCACTTCTAAGCGCTCCACCAATCCTCACGGTTTGGCTTCATTGCCCTTAGAACGCTCCTCTAACGCACTTGCGTGCCCGTGGCTTCGGTATCGTGTTTTAGTCCCGTTACATTATTGGCGCAAGATCTCTTGACTAGTGAGCTATTACGCACTCTTTAAAGGATGGCTGCTTCTAAGCCAACCTCCTAGTTGTTTATGAAATCTCACAACCTTTCTCACTTAACACGATTTTGGGACCTTAGCCGACGATCTGGGTTGTTTCCCTCGCGAGCCAGGACGTTAGCACCCTGGTTCCGACTGCATGACAATACATAATGATATTCGGAGTTTGATTATAGTCAGTACCGCTAGGCGCGGCCATTCCATATTCAGTGCTCTACCATCAAAATTTAACATCACACGCTAGCCCTAAAGCTATTTCGAGGAGAACCAGCTATCTCCAAGTTCGATTGGAATTTCTCCCCTATTCACAAGTCATCCGGGCACTTTTCAGCGTACTACGGTTCGGCCCTCCACTTGGGGTTAGCCAAGCTTCAGCCTGCTCATGAATAGATCACCTGGTTTCGGGTATATATCAACATACTAAACGCCCTATTAAGACTCGATTTCTCTACGGCTCCGTTTTTATCCACTTAACCTCGCATGTTAACATAACTCGCCGGTCCATACTGCAAGATGTACGCCATCACCCTTTAACGGGCTCTGACTAATTGTAAGTAAATGGTTTCAGAATCTATTTCACTCCCCTCCCGGGGTTCTTTTCACCTTTCCCTCACGGTACTAGTTCACTATCGGTGTCTGGTTAGTATTTAGCCTTACCGGATGGTCCCGGCAGATTCAGACAGGGTTTCACGTGCCCCGCCCTACTCAGGATACAG
>NZ_JAZDWZ010000020.1:0-864 GCF_036350065.1 Mycoplasmopsis ciconiae
AAAATTAACGTTTAGAGAATTGTCTTGCACGACGAGCTTTACGTAATCCTGGTTTTTTACGTTCTTTAGCACGAGCGTCTCTTGTAAGCATACCCATTGGTTTTAACTTAGCACGGTAATCAGCGTTAGCTTCTAATAAAGCTCTTGCAATTCCTAAACGAATTGCACCAGCTTGACCGCTTAAACCACCACCACTAACATTAACACTAACATCAAAAGTTCCTAAAGTTTCTGTTAAAACAAAAGGTTGGTTAGCATCTTTTAAGTAAATATCTGAAGTTAAATATTCTCTAGCATCACGTTTGTTAATTACGAAATTTCCGCTTCCTGGACGTAAAATAACACGTGCTACTGAAGATTTTCTTCTTCCTAATCCACGGTATTGTACAGATGTATTAGACATAATTATTTAACCTCGATTCTTTGTGGTTGTTGTGCTTCGTGTTTGTGCTCGCTTCCAGCATATACAAATAAGTTACGACGTTGTTTGTTACCTAATTTTGTGTGAGGAATCATTCCTGAAATTGCTTTTTCAACTAATGCTGTAGGTTTTTTTGCTCTTAATTTAGCAGCTGTAATTGATTTTAACCCTCCTGAGTAACCAGAGTGAGAGTAGTAAACTTTGTTTTCTTCTTTTTTAGCTGTTAAAAGAACTTTTTCAGCATTAATAACAATAACATAGTCACCCATGTCTGCGTTTGGTGTGAAAGTTGGTTTGTTTTTTCCTCTTAAAATAGTTGCAACTTGAGCTGCTAAACGTCCTAAAACTTGGTTTTCAGCGTCGATAACGTATCATTTTTTATCTGCTGTTAATTTTGTAACAATAGTAGTTTGTCTCATGTCTCTCCTTTATACGTTAATTTT
>NZ_JAZDWZ010000021.1:0-554 GCF_036350065.1 Mycoplasmopsis ciconiae
TTCAAGTTTTTTTAACTTACGCTGATGAAGTGTGATGAGAGAGTTTAAATTTGTAAATAAATCTGCAATTTTTGTTTGTTCTTCATATGAATCGGTCGTAATTATTTTTTGAATGAATAATATTTGTTCATGAACCCTTTTTGATCCTGTTCCTACAGCTTCTTTTTCAGTTCTTTCATAAAAATCGGGATTAGATAAAATAAAATATATAAACTTTTTATGAATGTTATTTATATTTAATGAAGGAACATCTAATGAAGTACATTTGCCATCAAACTCATCTGTTATAAGAGCTATAGAACCTCTGAAAATATTTTGTTTTCCATATATTAATTGTCCAGATTTTCTTACAAAATATTTAGTGTTTTCAAAAATATCTTTATTTCTGGTTCTTCCTATTCTTAAACCTGTTAAATTAAGGCCTAATGTCATAATGTCTGAACTTTGAGTTATATCTTTTCTAATTAATTCAGATTTTGATAAGAAATCACCAACTAAATGTTGTTCCCAAGCGTGAGTAAAATTGTTGAATCTAATTTTTGGCTTACTCTCTG
>NZ_JAZDWZ010000022.1:0-528 GCF_036350065.1 Mycoplasmopsis ciconiae
ACTTACGCTGATGAAGTGTGATGAGAGAGTCTATATTTTCGAAAAATTTAGAAACTTTTTGTTGCTCTTCTAGTGTTCCTGGCCTAAAGATATAAGTACCAAAAAAGTCAGATGTCTGTATATTTGTTAAAGATCTTCTTACACCTAATTTAGAAACATTTTTGATTTGGTTATATCAATAACTTAAGTAGAAAACATGTGAAAGGAAACCATCATCTATTGGATTGCTTGGATCAACACGAAATATTAAATAAATTGGAGAAAGAACTCCTCTTTCGATGTTTTTAACTTGTTTAATTGCTCCGACAGGTGATTCAGCTGAAGGTGTTTTATTGTAAGCGAAGTCGCCTTTTTGCGCTATGAAATAATTATTTGTATCTTTGCTTGCGACTCTGTTGTTAAAAAATTTATTTTGTTCGACTAATCCATATAAAGATGAAACGGTTAAGGCTGGTAAATCTAACATATCTTTATTTTTATCATTTACTTTAAAAACATGTTCACCTAATAAATGTTGTTCCCAAGCGT